>JBBDMI010000001.1:0-23068 GCA_040878395.1 Candidatus Dependentiae bacterium
TTTTACAGGATACTGGCTTTGATTTAAATTATGCACTTCAATATTGAATGTGCGATTTGAAAAAAATAAATAAAGTTGTTCATTTTGATTCTGATAAAAAAATGATAACGGTGCAAGCCGGCATTACCTGGAAAGAGATACAAGATTATTTAAATCCTTATGACTGTGCAGTGAAAGTTATGCAGTTTGCTAACCTCTTTACGGTAGGCGGTTCCTTGAGTGTTAATTGTAATGGTATTGATCCACATGTTGGCCCATTGATTGAGTCAGTTCGTTCAATTAAAATGTTAAGTTATGATGGTTCAATTATTACTGCAAGCCGAACAGAAAATGCTGAGCTGTTTTATTTGGCAATAGGGGGTTTGGGGCTTTTTGGTGTTATTATTGAAGCAACATTTGATGTTGTTGAAAACAGTATATATAAACGTGAAACAAAACGTATGTGTTTGCATCAGTATGTACAATTTCTAAAAAATATACCGTATGATCCTACTATAGGATTTCACTTTGCCTTTTTAACCTTATCATTATTTTCAAAACAGCTTTTTTCAGATGTTGTGACATTTAATTTTCGCACCTATGATCCATCTAAGTTATTTCAATGGCAACAAAAAAGAGTAAAGAAGTTGTATCAAGAAAAAAGGGTTAAACCACGGAAACTGTCAACTAAAATGTGGTCAAAAAGTAGATTGGTCAAAGCACTTCATTGGGTTCCAGTGGGTATGATGCATGGTAGAATAGTAAGTAGAAATAATATTATGCGTCCACCTGCCAAGCATTTATATGTTGAAACACCGGGACAAACAAATCTGTTACAAGAATATTTTATTCCGATTGATAATTTGATTCCTTTTATTACATCACTTGAGGGAATTACTAAAAAGTTAAATGTGAATCTCATGCATGTTGCTTTACGTTTTATTCCACAAAATAGAGAAAGTTTTCTTTCTTATACAGCAATTGATCGTGTCGGTATTGTACTGTTTTTTAATCAAGAAATGAATGAACAAGGGAACACACAAACGAGGCTGTGGACACAGCATTTGATCGATGCGGCGACTGCATTAAATGGCGTTTATTATTTGCCTATTCAGTTACATGCAGATCAACAGCAAATCAGAACAGCTTATCCATCCATAGATGATTTTTTTGTATTTAAAAAACAATATGATCCAAATGAACTGTTTATGAATCATTTTTATCAGAAGTATGCATAATTCTTTTTTTTAAAATGGAGTAGTTGCAATAATCGTATTTGCAGGAACTGCTTGGATAATTGATGGCGCTATAATGAGCAATGTGCCTAATACATAACGATATAATTGAGTCATTCACATACCTTTTTTTTAAAATATATATTTTAAAAGAAAGGTAGAAAAAGGAATTGAAGGTTATCAAGAATGTAATGTTTGCTTTGGTTATATATTAATTTAAGTATCGATAACAAGCGAGCTCATGGAGCAAAAGATTTTGATTTTCTAATGAAAGTGCTTCTGGGTGCAAAAAGCGACCTCAGATTGCCCATTCAGAAATTGCTTGACCTGTAATATCATATTTTTCACCTTTCTGAGCTCTTTTTCATGTGTGACATTTCTATAGAGTTACAACAAAAATTGCGATTTGTGCTTGACAAGGGGGGTATATTAAGTGCTATTATTAAAGTAAGAATGTTGTTATTGTCTAATTTGGAAGGAGTATCTATGTGCCTGTTATCTACACGTTGTGCACGCTATTATTTTGGCCAACTTAAGCCTAATGCTTTATTTAAAGCGGTTACTCTCGGACATCATCATTCTCATCATATCTCTCATTGATGCTCTTCAGGCATTCAATTTTTCTTAATTTTCCAATTTCATTTTTTTTATAAAAAAGCGCTTATAAGCGCATATATATTATTTATATATTACTAATATTTTATTGCAGCATATTTTTTGCGATGACTAAATATGCTGCAATAAAATATTAGCAGTAATAAGGATTTTTATCATGAATAAAAAGAACATACTTTTAATGAGTATTTTTATTGGATTGTTTACAAGTTTTTATCTCTTTAAAAGTAAATCACAAAACAATCTGATTACCATTGGTACAGCAGCAGCATATGCACCGTTCGTGAGTATCAATGAACAGGGCAAATACGAGGGTTTTGATATTGATGTAGCCGATGCACTTGCGCGGCAGATGGGTAAAAAGTTGGTTGTCCAAGATATGGGTTCAATGACAGCGCTTTTTATGGCATTGGAACAAGGTAAGGTTGATGCTGTCATTTGGGCATTATCCATCACAGAAGAACGTCTTGATAAGGTTGCAATGATCAATTATCAAGGTGAAAAAACCAAGACGTATCCACTCCTTTTTTGGAAAAAAATACCTGAAAATATTAAGAGCATTGAAGATATGCAAGGTATGACTATATGCGTTGAGCCAACTTCAGCGCAAGATACTGTTGCGCAAAAGTATACCGGTATAACGCTAAAACCCACTGAGAACGTGGATGATGCGTTGCTTAATATTCAATTTGGTAAAGTGCAAGCAGCTTTTGTAGAACCTGCTATTGCACAGAAATTCAAGAAAAAATATCCCGAAATTCAGGTTCTTGATGTTGAACTTGCGCCTGAAGATCAAGTGCAAGGAATGGGTATTGCAATAAAAAAAGGCAATACCGAAGTTATTAATCAAATACAACGAGCGGTTGATGAACTGAAGTCTAAAGGGGTTATTTCAACGTATGAAGCAAAATGGGGGATTTCATGAACGGTGTATCATATGTTGCATTATTTATACAGGGCACAGCAGTGACCTTTGCTTCATGGATTGTTGCAGGTTCAATAAGTTTATTGCTTGGTGTGCTTTTCGGGACAGCGGGGTGTAGATATCTTGCATCACGACCGACAATGTTCATGATCAAGATATATACCTTTATTGCAAAAGGTATTCCGGCATATGTTCAAATATTGATTGCATATTTTGTGCTGCCTTCTCTTTTTGGTATTAATATTTCCGGATTTGTTGCCGCAAGTATTGCTTTGGCATTTTGCTCAAGCGGTTATATGACTGAAATTTTTCGATCCGGCATGAATGCAGTTCCTTCAGGTCAATGGGATGCTTGTGCGGTATTGGGTTATCCGTTTGCAGCAACCATGCGCAGGATTATATTGCCGCAAACAATACAAAATGTATTTCCTGCAATAGTTGGTGAATTAGAGCAGTTATTAAAAAGTACATCTTTGCTTGCTGCAATTGGAGTGACTGAATTAACTCGTACCGGCATGAATGTTATTTCTCGGGAACTTAATCCGATACAGATATATGTTACCATTGCGGTTATATATTTATGTTTAACGGCATTTTTGCAACTATTGACGATGTTTTTCTCGGGGAGATTAAAATATGATTAGTATTGATAATCTCACTGTATGTATCAAAGGAAAAAACATACTGCATGCAATTTCATGTCGGTTAATGCCGAATCGTATTGCGGTGTTAATTGGACAAAGTGGTGCGGGTAAAACAACATTGTTAAAAACATTAGCGGGCCTACTTCCTTTTGAGCAAGGGGCCATTTCCATTGATGGTAATGAACTTAAATATGCCACCCCGCAGCAACGAGCGGAATTGATAGGATATGTTTTTCAGGATTTTAATCTGTTTTGCAATCTCACCGTACTTGAAAATTGCATTGATCCGCAATTAGTGCATGGTGCCGATTCCCAACAGGCTCGGCAAAAAGCTTTGCAACAACTGCAAGCATTTGGCATGAATGATTTTATCAATGCATATCCTGCAGAACTTTCCGGAGGACAAAAACAACGTGTTGCTCTTGCGCGGACTTTGTGCTTGAATCCACGGGTGTTGTTGCTTGATGAGCCGACCGCTTCTCTTGATCCGATCAATACAGATTTCTTGATTGTTATGCTGAAAAAATTAGCTCAAAACGGTTTGGTTATTGTGCTTTCAAGTCAAGATATGTCATTTGTGCGTAAAGTATTTGATGATGTATATTATATTGCAGACGGCACTATTGTTGAATCATGTCATGACAATCAAGAGTTCATGTCAGATTCGCTTATAGCATCATTTTTGAAATAATGAAGCAAGCTTTTTCTGTTTCAACCGAACCCTTTTTCACATTAGCATCAGCAAAATCGGGCAAATAACTTTGTATTTATAGGTGTTTTACCCAGAAGAAACAAATCTGCTCTTTTTTTAGTTTTTTTATCAAAAATAGATTATTATTCTTATAAAATTGACTGATTTTATAATTTGAGATAGGGATAGGCTATTCGATTTAATTTTTCAAAATTACCTAAAAAGGAACCCTAATGAATGGCACATCTTTTGCTTTGCTTTGAACATTTCTTTGAAAAAGCAAAGCAAATTTTTCAGTAAGTTCTATTAGACCTTATGCGTAAATAATTTTTAGAAAAGATCAAGATAGCCTTTTCTAAAAAGTGTTCAAATAGCTCTTGTGTCATATATGCGTTTTAATACACTAATGCAACCAATAACTTATGCTCCATCGTTGTTAATTTATTATGACCACGCCCAAAGGACGTGGTTTTTTAATTTGATAATAAAGGGTGGTATCGCCATATGGCTGATGCGAAAAATATAATACTGCCTAAAACCCCCAATCCATTTGCTGTTATTAGAGATTGCTTGAATGCATTTGATGCTTTGTGGAAAGACCTACTGTGGCAAAAAAGGTGAAAGCAATCCCAGATCCCTCTGTTGCAACTCTTTAGAATGTCGTCACCTACCTCTTGCGACGATTCGACTGAAAGCGCAATTATTATCACACACAAATCCCATATTTTGGTTAAAAATCACTATAATGATAGCCGTTTTTCCAGGTTGAAGGGCCATTCTTTGAAAGTTTTTTAAAAAAGATTGCATTCTTATGTCAGCTTTTGTTATCGTGAAATTAGAAAGGTAAAGGAAAGTAGTTTGAAGTAAAACTCAAGCAACTCAAAAAAGCGTGAGCTTTGAGAGTGCACTAACCCTTACCTTTCTTTTTTTACTGCTTTGCAGGCGGTCTCTTGGTGTAGGATATGTCGAATATCTGTACTTTATTGGCACAAGCCAAAGTGTTTCTATCTGAAATTGATGCGAAGAATAGGGGCCATGGTAATCAACAAGGGAATAGCTGGAGCACTACCCTTGGTAAGAAGAGCGTTCATGATATCTATGTGACGCTAAAATTTGATCCAGGATTTTCACAAACCCCTATTTTTGTTACAACTGCATATGGCAAGGGGTGTACTGCAGATGTATGGGTGATGTCTTCATCTAAGGATACTTTTGAACTAAGATTTAACATGCCACTGAAACGCAGTTAGCGCGACACTACGGATCCATTGCTAACATATAAGATCTTCATTAAATTAAAAATAGAACGATAATAATTTTTTATAAAGGAGTTTGATTTACTCTTTTTTAAGGAAATTTATAAATTATTTTGCGATTTTTTTGCAAAATCAAGGGCGAAATTTTTTATCGTATCTCTTGCTGATCTATAGATGCTGAGTTGATCTTTGTGATTTTCTTTTACTCGAGCAGGATCTTCGATGCCAAGATCGATTCTATGTTTTGTCCTGCCAAGAAACAAAGGACATGCACCATATTCAGCCATTTCTTTGCACACTGTAATTGTATAATCAAATTTTTCATTGTTAAATTGTGAAATATGTTTTGGAACAGCATTGCTTATATCAATGCCATCTTCAGCCATTACCTGAACCGCTTTAGGATCAACTTGTAAAGCAGGAACAGATCCCGCAGAATAAATTATATAATGCGGCAATATTTTTTTTAGATAAGCTTCCAACATTTGAGATCGAGCAGCATTTTTATTGCATAATACTAAAATTTTCACTATCTTCCTTCTTAAACTATGTTGTATATCATTGTACTTGAAAATTGTATTGATCCGCAATTATCGCATGATTTTGATTCCCGACAGGCTCAGCAAAAAGCAACACAACTTCGCTTATAGCATCATTTTTGAAATGATGCTATAAGCTTTTTCTGTTTCAACCGGACTCTCTTTACGTTAGCAGTTAAAATTTTATCGAATTACAACTGCTAATGTTGGATCAATTAGCTTAGCTTCTTCTGCTATTAATCTTCTATGGCAATATTCAGGCGTTTCTTCCCAACACAATACAGTAATGGGCGTAAATTTTGCCATATGAACCAACAATTTTAGTTGATCTCGTTGTCCTTTAATTACTTCTTCATTAAAAATCGGGACATATTCTGCCCAATTCTTTACCCCACTCTGATAATCTTTGTGCAGTGAGAGGGGTGGTGCTAAAATCGGCATCCAAATATGCCAATCGGTATTTTGTCCCGGTTTACGCATAATGCATATCCGAATTCCATCATCCGGATGTGCAGGTTCTTGAATCGATTTTGAAAATAGGGTCATATTAGAATCCTTTAAATTCCTCTGGCAAGATAAAATGACATTTAAATTGTTGCAAATTGATCGTTTTTTGATGAAGTATAAAATTAGTATAGATCATGTGCCCTTGCCAACCTAAGTGTTCAAAATATCCTTTAATTGGATAGGGAGCCGTTGTAAATAACATATCAACGCCACCTATTTGTGCAGCAGTTGCTACAGTATTAATTAAAGTTTTTCCTATTCCTGCAAAACGTCCTGCGCTGACATTATAAAAGGCATGCATTCTTTTAATATGCATAAATGGCTTGTCGTCATCGCATTCATTAAATCGCATTATACAGGCACCTATGTATTCATCATTTGCTTTGAGCGCAACGCCATATGTATGTTCTTTTTCTAATACCGATATCAGTCCTTCTTTTGTATTTGCATTACAATATAGATCTTTGATATCTTGTGGAACATCATCAAAAACAGGATGTGTTGAAAAGTTATCTCTTATCAAATGACTTAAACATTGTACGATCTCATGATCTTCGCAACCAAAATGAACTAAAGTATAGTTATAAGCAGGATCATGTTTTTTCTGTTTAATTGGGGCAAGGATATTATCCCATTTTTTGTTAATTCCCTTATTTAAGGTATCCTTAAATTCTTGTTGTTGATATGCATAATCTGTTTTATCTTGCTTATATAAAATCTGATTTAATTGAATTCCTTTGTTTATAATGTCCGGTAAAGATTCTTTGTTAAAAAGTGTCACCATATTCCCAAGGTCTTTTTGTTCAACAGCGTTTTTTAAAATCCTTCGTACTATCTTACCGCTTCTATTTTTGGGCAGTTGTTTGACTATAACAATGTGCCGAGGACGAGCATATGCTCCCATATATTTTGTAACAGTTTGTTTTAATTCTTGTTCAATATCATCTTTGATTTTATATTCGTTCTTTAGGACCACAAACGCAATAATTGCTGATCCTGTAATATCATCATGAACACCGACAACTCCGGCTTCAGCAACCATTTTATTTTCTAAAAGTGCATTTTCAATTTCAGCAGTACCTATGCGATGACCGGAAACTTTAATGACTTCATCGCTTCTTCCGCCTATCCAGATATAACCATCATTATCGATTTGAGCATGATCACCGGCATAATAATATCTATTTTGCCATTTCTCCCAATAAGTTGAAATATATCGTGAAGGATCATTGTAAACACCTCTCATCATTGAAGGGAAAGGTTTTCTAATTGCTAAATAGCCACGTGAAGATTCATTGCCATGCTCATCAAGAATTGCCACATCATACCCGGGTAAAGCTTGAGTAATAGAACCGGGTTTTAATGCTGTTACGCCTGGTAACGGTGAAATAACAAAAGCACCGGTTTCTGTTTGAAACCATGTATCGACAATTGGACATTTTTCATGACCAACATGTTTATAAAACCACTGCCAAGTTTCAGGATTTATTGGTTCACCTATCGAACCTAAAAGACGTAGTGATTTTAAGTTTGCTCCCTCCAAACATTCACTGCCCCATTTCATGAATAAGCGAATTAGAGTTGGTGCTGTATAGAAAATATTAACTTTAAATTCATCTATGATCTCAGAAAAAACATTTTTCTTGGGATAGGCAAATGATCCATCATATAAAACTTGTGTTGCACAATTTGACATTGGCCCGTAAACAACATAACTATGACCTGTAATCCATCCGATATCTGCCGTGCACCAATATACATCATCCGGTTTTGTATCAAATACCCATTGGTACGTCATATGAACTCCAAGCAAGTAGCCGGCTGTCGTGTGGAGAATACCTTTAGGTTTTCCGGTAGTACCGGAAGTATATAAAATAAACAAAGGATCTTCACTATCCATTTTTTCCGGCTCGCAGTAATTCTCTACAGTTTTCATTTTATCTTTGTACCAAAAGTCTCGACCACTTTTCATTTCAACTGTATGATTTTCTAAGTTTTGCAAGACAAGTACTTTTTCAATCGAAGGGCATTTGCTTAAAATTGTATCGACATTTTTTTTGTAAGGAATCAATTTGCCTGCACGCAGAGAGCCATCTACAGTCAGGAGAGCCTTGGCTTGAGCATCTTGTATGCGATCTTCAACAGCACCTACGCCAATTCCACCAAATATAACAGTATGAATAGCTCCAATTCGTGTACATGCGAGCATGGCAGCAATTGATTCGGGCATCAAAGGCATATAGATTGCTACACGGTCACCCTTGGATATTCCCATAGACTTTAGAACATTGGCTAATTTGTTTACCTCTATAAACATATCGGAATAAGTGATAATGCGTTTTTTGCCTTCTTCATTTTTATAATAAAATGCAACCTTATTACCGTTTCCATTTTGAATGTGACGATCTAGGCAATTATATGATACATTTAGTTTGCCGCCGACAAACCATTGCGCATGAGGACTATCCCATTTAAGCGTTGTATGCCATTTTTCAAACCAATCTAAATTTTTTGCATGGGAATTCCAGAATTTGACGTGATCTTCACCTTCTTTATATATATTTTTGTTAGTTATTAAAGCATCCCGAGCGAAGGCTTCATTAAAATATGTGTTTTCTTTTGCGTGAGAAAGCATCGTATTAGCTAAAATAGAGAGTACAACTAACGTAAATGGGTGTATGTTTCGGTTCATGGTATCGCCTTGTCTTATAGAGTATATGAATAAAAAAACTTGCTCTTTTTTGCATACATTGCACAGTCTTCCTTTTGCATATTATAGTATTTTTTTAAAAAAGCCTTTTATAATAGTGTAAATAGATAATGTTTCTTGCTGAAAGTGGCGAATTTCAGTTGCCGCTTCCTTCTTGCGTTGATCTAATTACCTATCAATAAGTATGAGATCTTAGGCCTTTATACTTATTACCTCATAAAATTGCTTGGGTGTCAAAAGCCCTATGCCTTGATGAGGCCGCACTGAGTTGTAGAAATGAGCAGATTTAGTAGATGTAACTTTTGATTTTGTGTTATATTACAAAAAAAGGTATAAATCATGAAAAAAAATATTTTGATTATCAGTCTTTTGTTAGCGAATATTGTGACATTGTTATTGTTATATAATGTTGAACCGAAAGAATCGCTTACTTTACCGGAATTACTTATTCTCATAAAAAAGAAAGCGGGCAAAGAGTTGCAGGATTTTTATCTTGATAAAGATGAGATGTATCAAGATTTTAAAAAAGGCATATTAAATTATTATAAACCTTCGGCAGCAAATTGTGGGGCTACTGTTAGCTTAAATAAGCAAGGTAGATTTGCAGGTACTTCGATGATTGATATGGCATGCTTAATTGCTGATCAACGTAAAATTGCGTGGTCAACACCGAAAGATGTTGCCGGAAGTCTCATTGAACAAATGATTGCATTTGAATATGTATCACAGATAGAGAATATCCAAGAAATAGGTGGTATTTCTTATCGGCCTGAAGGGAAACGAAATGCTTTATTACTTAGTAAAATTGAGAATGCAATGTTCAAGTTAGTAGAAAATATAGGTCCATATACAAAGAATGATTCAAAACAATTTGGGAGTTATCTTATAGGCACGTTGCTTGGTTATGATCCTGCTGATATCGCTTTCTTTTATCAACGACCAGCATTTAGAGATTTTTTAGCTAAAGAAAATCAAAATATAGAAATACCTTTTTCATATGCGGATTTTTCACCGGAACTAAAAAAAAGATTTGATGCATTTATAGAACAAGATTGGCCTGATTCTGAAGCGTATAAAAAATATGTAACTGATATTGCCCAAGCGGACGATTGGCTAAAAGAACAATCAGTATATTCTGAAGAGGAACTTCTTGAGCAGGTTAAAATGCTTGAAAAAGCAAATAATTAATAAGAAGCTCTTAAAGATAGTGCTTTGATATCTTTTTCATACTAGTCTTAATAGGTAGCTGAGTTATCTGTTATGGCGGTATTAAATGATTTTAAAAGTTCTGAAGTAGAAGGAAAGATGGCATATTATTGACAGGTTAATGCCCACTTCCTTTTTATATGGCATTTTATTACTCCTTTATAGAAATATACCGCACAAGAAAAACAACTATCCACACACCTAAAAGCAAAAGTCCAAAAATACTCATATAGATAGTAAAAGTGCGTAATGAAGTAATTGAATGCAAGTAATTACCTGCAGCCGCATATACTACTGCTAGCGGCAATGCTCCAAGGCTATTTGCCAAAATAATTTTATATAAAGCTAATGATGAGATACCAGCAGCAATATGAGGCAAAAAACTTGGTGCAAATGGAATTGCGTGAATCATAATGATATATAAGGCACCATATTTTTGTACTTCAGAATTAAAAAATTTTAGTTTATCTTTATATCTCTTTTGTATCCAATTAGGCATTACATATCGTGCAAATGAACAAAGCAACGTTGAACCAATAATTATTGCTAAAGTTGTATAGATAACACTGTGCCAAACACCAAAGAGATATCCTCCAATAATCGTTGCGCTCACCGGTATGCCAAACACAATAGAAACGGTATATGTCAAAATATAAACAAATGCTGAAACTATCGGATACTGCTGAACTAAGCCAAGTAATTCATCCTTAAAACGCATCAGATCAGTTAGGGTAACTGGATTAATCCAATACAATAGTTGCAAAACTATCAGAATACCTACAAATACAAGAGCGGTGATTGTACGCCAATTTAAATTAATATTACTTCCTCATAATTTTTATCATCATAGGGACTATAAGTCTGGGTTAGCGACATTTTCGCGATCAGTAGTGCACATCCTTGTAATATCGAATGATAAAGATGTAAAATAGCATAAAATTTCTACTCATACAAATAAATAAAGGAGATATAATGCCTTATTCATCAAATGCTGATTTACCTGATTCAGTAAAAAATAACCTTCCTGAGCATGCACAAACTATTTATAGAAAGGCATTTAATAGTGCTGAAAAGCAGTATCCGAGCGAATCGCAAGCACATAAGGTTGCCTGGTCTGCCGTGGAAAATGAATATAAAAAGAATGATGAGGGAAATTGGATAAAAAAATAGCTAAGTTATTCGGGTAAAAAGGACACTGGATGAGCAAATGGCATCCTCAAGATCAGGTCTATTGGTATCTTAAAAGAAATAAAGAGCAGCCGTGCCACCAAAATATGGATGCTGACAAGAGGTAAAAAAGTCGTTCTACTAGGACAACTTTTTTGTGGCACAATTGATAAGTTCAAGAACCGCGAAATTATAATCGATATCAAACTGTTTCAGATAAAACAGGTTTTTAAATCTTTTGCTTTGGAATTGAAGTTTGATTAAAAGGGTCAATCACAATATCTTTTTTGTCAAAAAAACACCGACCTCTATTTTTTAGTTGAGGCCGGTATTTCATATTAAACTACTCTTGTTTTTTTATATATTGCATATCCTAAGAAGCGGTTTGGTTAAAAATATGATAAAGTAAATGTTCCTAAAAATAAGGACATTTATGTATTGACCTGAGTAAACTTAACCAAGAGTAAAAGCAGTGGCTTAAGGTGTTGAAAGTGTAGTACTCGAACCACTAAGTGTCCACTCTTTAAAATCAGTGTTAAACCATTGATGAAAGAAATAAAGTCCTCCGATAAACGACATGAATCGCATACATTTAGCCGTAGAAACTACATGTTGTCTGTCGGGGTTGTCTTTATTCGCTCTAATAATCCATTCCATAGATAAAAATGCTAGAATGTTCGGTACAATAGTGCCAAGCCACTTGGATATTCCAGGGCTGTTTTTAACCGTTTGCATAAAACCAGCTTCAGAAGCATGTGCCACTTGTAAACTACTTATACTTAACAATACTATTAATGCTATTTTTTTAAACATAATGTGTCCTTTGTGTTTGTTTTTATCAAGCTGGTATATTATTGACAGGTTTAAGAATAGAGAAATTACAATAGATATCAAACTATTTCAGATAAAACAGGTATTCAAATCTTTTGGGTTGGAAAAAACATTAAATATTTAAAAAGTAGCGACTAAACCACTTGTTCATTAATAGCAAATTTTGATTGATCGAAATTGCACTGTATATATAAATGCTTCCAAATGGCATACATTGCATAAGTATCTAAGCCGCAATAACGTTTTAAATCTTTAGCAATTTTTTGTTTTTGTTCTTCGGGCAAATTACCATGAATCATTTTATGCCATTGTAATGATGCTGCAGTACCTTCTTGAATGGCAAGATCCTTATAGCTGAGCTCAGGGCAAATAACTGGCAAAACATTTTTTATAGAGGAACTACCCTTGAAATCTGGATGTATGTACGCATCTTTCTTCAATTTGAATATGACCTCTAGATCATACATGCGATTATTTATATTTTCTAAGAATTCTTTATGCTCGGGATGACGTTCTGCTAGCTCAGTATTTCTATCTTTTTCAAAAGACTGATGCCACACAATAATAGATCCATTAGGCCCAATGTGCTGCTTGAGATGTTGAATGATCCCCAAGGAAGGATCTGAATCAGATTCATGCAGATATTCAAAGTGGTCTAACTCCTTATCCGGACTATGTAAAATGTGAATTGAAAATTGAAAAGGCATTTGAATATGTGGATTGAAACCTTTATATATGGGTATTGCTGGTTTATATGTCTCGTAATCAAAAAAATATAATGGAAATTTTAATGAATTCAGTTCATCCTTAATTTTATTAAAATCTATATTTGCTTGACCATTTTTATAGGTCTGTACTTGTTTGTTTTGATTGTCAGATAGTTTCACTGACTCAGGAATATCATCTATTTTAAAACATCCATTATCTACCAGGTATTTTAAGTTTTTTTTACTACTTCCAATATAGTAAATGTCATGAATAGAGTAATCTAGAATGTATGGATTTGAATATTTAAATGTTGGACAATGCGATGACCGTCCTTTATAAATGCATGGACAGCATACTTGATCTTCACTACTATTTATTAAATCTTGTTTAGCACTTTGCATTCTTTGTTCAGTCTTTGATTTGTTACCTCTCACTTCATTAGTTATGTCTTTAAAAAAAATGAGTTTATCAATATCAATTTGATCGCCCAAAATATAATCTTTATTTAAGCACGCTAAAAATATCTCATCTGGTTCAATACCATTTTCTTGTAAAATAATTGCCTGGAAAGAAACATCTTCGATAATCTGAGTAATTTTTGGAGCCTTTTTTTTATTGCTCTTACATTTATCGCAGGCCTTACTGTCTTCACATTCATGTTCTGGGTATAAGCCAATACTTTTGACTTCATACAAGCTTCTTTTATTTGTTTCGGCATCATATACAAGAATATCATTACGCGCTAGAAAAACATCATGTATAAATGTTGCTTGAAATAGAACGGGAGCTTTTTTAAGAACCAGCTCTTGGGTTAACTGAGCAGCAGAAGCATTATTAGTGCCATGCTCAATTTTTATTCCTCCAGGAAATAATTTTTGTACATGTTCTTCTACAAAATAACCTTCTTTTACTAAATGCTTTGCATATTCAGATAATTTGAATAATGCCTTCAAATTATTACTATGGGTTTTAAGCCATGCGTTTTTTGGGCAATCTAAATAATCAAGGTAAAGCGACTTATTAA
The DNA here is from genome assembly GCA_040878395.1 of Candidatus Dependentiae bacterium. Lineage (NCBI taxonomy): Bacteria > Candidatus Babelota bacterium. Next base: position 14,038 of record JBBDMI010000001.1, read on the forward strand.
TAAACTTGCTCATAAAAAAATCCTAAAAAAAACTATAATATAGAAGTTTCTTACTGGAAAAACTTTTTATTGTGTTATTTTTTACACAATCTATTTTCAATTAGCTACTTTACGAAAGGTTGTCAACCATCTTGACTATGTCATTTATTATTTCTTCTTGATGAGAAATCCAATGCTGTGACCAAATTCTGTATAATGTCCAACCAAGACCTTCTAGAATAGATTGGCGTACTCGGTCATTCATGCGCGCAGAATATGAAGAATGATAGGTCGCTCCATCACATTCAATACCTAAAATATAAGATTGATCATTTTTTGGATTAACTATTGCTAAATCAATTTTAAATCCTGACACACCAATTTGAATATCAACCTTGTATCCACGCCGTTCCAATGCATCTTTCACATCTTGTTCAAAAGGACTATCCGGAAAAACACTTATTTGATTTTGACGCATTTTTGATCCTTCTAAGGTTTTGATATTGGATTCAGCATATTCTAAATAGTTTTGAAGCATTGTTATTCCACGAGAACTCTTATCACTACGGATATCGGTTGCTTTTATTGATGAGACACAAATAATCTTCTCTTTAGCCCTAGTTATTGCAACATTTAAACGACGATAACCATGTTTAGTATTAATAGGTCCGAATCTATTGCGAACTTCGCCTGTTTTTTTATCTTTTCCATATCCAATCGAAAGGATAATGACATCTCGTTCGTCACCCTGTACTGATTCAAGGTTTTTTATAAAAAAAGCTTCTTGAGCATTACCATTTTCATTTAATTTATCCTGTAAATGTGGATTCTCTTTCAATGAATCTAACAATGCATCACGAATTGCGATTTCTTGAGACCTGCTGAATGCAATAACACCTAAAGATTTATGCGGTTCTTGATTTATTTGGTCTAAACATATTTCTACAATGCGATGTGCTTCTATAATGTTTTTTCTGCTACCACTTTTGCCTCCATCAAATAAGCCATCAGAGACATATTCAAATTGGACACCTTTTCGATTATTATTAGGCCCAGGGAAAGTCGTTAACCTATTTTCATATACATGGTAATTAGAAAACGCTATCAGATCTTCATATCGACTTCTATAATGGTATGATAATAAATTGCTTCCACCTGGTAAAATCTCTTTAGTAGCATTTAAAATACTTTCATAACTATCAACCGCATCGTCATTATTATCATCAAGATCATCAGAATTATTAAAAAAAGAAGTAGGTGGTAGTTGATTTTCATCGCCAAAAATGATCACTTGTTTAGCGCGCGAAATAGCTCCTAAACTATGCTCAACGCGTAGTTGCGAAGCTTCATCGATAATCACTACATCAAAATTCAATGATCCATAGGGCACATATGAGCTCAAAGTAAGTGGACTTACCATCCAACAAGGTTTGTGTGCAAGCAACAAGTTGCCAACTTCAGTTACAACTTTACGAAGAGACTTATGGCGAGATTTTAACTGACTTTGGCGAACTAGAAAAGCGCGCTCTGAATGTTGAAATGGTAGTGACTTTAATTTTGATACATGCTTTAATATAATCCGAGAAGCGTTAACTTTAAGTGTTTCTAACTCCAAAGATTTGAATTCAGAAATAATTTTTTGATGATCTTTTAAGTTGAAATTCTGCAATGTTGGTTGGACTTGATAGTATGCCTCCAGCCAAATACCCCATAAGGCTTGGGCAAATAAAGATGGTAACTTTTCAACCCTCTGATTCTTTATAATATTTAAAAGCCATCCTTGCCCCAACTGTTCTAACTTCAAAAGATTACGCCTATAATCTAACCAATTCAATAACCCTGATTGATCATTGATCATGTCTACAATAACTTTTTTTGCATCCAACAAAGAACGATTTTCTATTAAGTCAATGCTTTTATCATTTTCAAATAAATCATTTAATTTACATTTTAATGTTACATATTTTTCAACAAATTTTTCTATACTTGAACTATTACTGAAACTTGCAATATAGTTCAAGCTTTCTTTAACAGTTATGCTTGAATTATCTAGATTTTTTCTACAAATAAAATTTTTAAAATTTTCTACAATATCCAAAAAACTTTTAAACAAATCATAATGTTCAAAAACACATTCTAAAGTATTTGCAGAATCCAATATAGATTCCAGTTCAAACTTTTCAGTAATTATCAATTTTTCATGCAAATTGTACAACTCTCTTCTATTCTCTTTAAGTTCTGCAATAGAAAAATCTTTTCTATGCACTTTAAGCATAGATGAAACATAATCAGCTAACTTCTTGTTATGTTCAATACTATCGCTGAAAAGAGAAAGCTGATGTATTAAATCACGAAGAGACATTTTTCCAAAATCATACGGTCCAAAAATATTCCAAGACTCATCCAATACCATAAAAATCTTCTTAACCGTACTATATATCTCTCTTATCTCATCTTTAAAATCTAAAACACTCAATTGTATAACATAGGAAGGAAAACGATTTAAATTTGAAACTTTAAATGTCATAAGTCCATTTTCAACAATACGCAATAAAAGAGAAACTTGATTGATCTCTATCCATTTTTTTTCATGCATATGAAATAAATTAAAAGATCTCAACAAGGCATCTAATCTTTTTTTCAAAACAAAATAATCTTTGATAGCTTGTGCTATCTCTTCAAATTCAATATGTTTTTTGGGTACTGCTCCATTACACCAACTTGATAATATTCTGCAATCATTGCGATAACTAAAGTGAAAGTATCGTAAAAAATTTTTATAGGCGCCAGTAAATCGTTTTCCTATGGGCATTGATATATGTGATTGCACTCCTTCGATTATTATTCCCCATCGATCAATAGTGTGCTTAGCATTTAGATACTGAAGATACATATTATTCAAAACACGTAGCTTCTCTAACATACTTTCTAAAGCTTCTTTTGTTGACCAGTCTTTTACATTATTAATGGGAAAATCTATACATAATATGTCTTTATAAAGAAAAAGCTCATCAATCAAAATATCATCTATCGGAATAGTATTTATTCTCAACCTAATTTTTTCAATACAATTACTGATAAGATTCATATCTTTGATTGCTACATGTAATGAAGAGATCGAAATTTCTTCATTAATTTTATCATCTGGCATCTCTTCCAATATAGGATTCCAGCGATATGGAATATTAAATTTTTGTAATAGATCTTTTTCTTCAAATAAATACTGCTCTATAAAATACAATGCTTCTGAAATTTCATGCTTCACATGAGAAAGATCTGCATTTCCTATACACAATCCTAATGCCTCTTTTATTGTGCTCATAGAGTTAGACAAATCTATAAATATTCTCGCATCTTGTATTGAATCTAATTTGATCTTACCAGTATCTTCAGTATTTAATGAAATTAATAAATGTTGTATCTCCTTTAAAACATCCAGAACTCTATTGATAAAATCAGGAGAAGCATGCAAGCGAAGGACATTTTCCCAAAGGCCCATTTCACCATCTATCTTTAGATTATGAACCTTCATGATATTTTCTAATTTACTCAAAATATCTTGATACTGATCAAAATCAATCTTTAGGGGATCTTCTCCCTTCCAATAAATCTTTCGAACGCCTTGAGTTATAGTAGCATGTTTAGCCCATTCTCCGTGAACCCAGTGCACAGATTTATTTAAAGGTTTGACGCATTCTCCTAAAATTGCTGCATAATCTCGTAAATCTTCAATTTTTTTTTCTCTCTTTTTTATAGATGAGTCTAAGCTGCCTCTTTTTTCATACAACTCAGTTTCTTGCTGCATGTGCTCTAAATCTTTTATTACGTCCTTGGCAAACGTTCTTTTATCAATTTTATTTTGAAATAAAGGAAGACATAGTTTTTCTAACCCAACGCTTTTGAGCCGATTTAAAACAACTTCAAGAGCAACCTGCTTCTCACAAACCATCAATACCGTTTTACCACGGGCCAATAGATTAGCAATCATATTCACAATAGTCTGGCTTTTACCTGTTCCAGGAGGCCCTTGTACATTTAAATGATTTCCCTTGAGAGCATTATGTAAGACTTGCAACTGACTCACATCTGCATCCAATACATTATAATCATCATCTACCGTTAATAATGCATCAGGGTTATCAACTCTTTGAATTAATTCACTCTGTTGTATTGGCTCATGATTACATAATGCATTAATAAATTCATGCTGAAGAATCATGTCTTTATTATCATGCAAATCAGCATAAATTTGCTCTCCAAAAAAAGAATATTGCGCAATTTGGATCTCATCGTTAATTTCATGTTCTAAATTAAGCTCAGAAAATATTGCCTTTATCTGCAAACGTAAATCTTGATAAGCTTCAAACCAATTAGTATCGTTGTCACCTGATAATTCTAACTGTCGAGCTCTATATTGTTTTTCAAGTAATAAACCTAAAACTTTATTGTGAATAATTTCTTCAGTTTCTAAACAAGATGAAATAACGGTTTTTTTAGGTTTTTTATTTTCTTCGATACGGATTGGAATCAATAATAATGGAGCATTAAAATCATAGTCTTTAACTACATTGCTAGATTTTGCAGCGCCTACCATAGGCTCTTTCCATTTGACCTTACCAATAGTAAGAAATAATGTATGCAGACCATATTCTTCAAACTTTCTTTTAGCATCCAGACGAAAGGAGTTAAGCAAAGTTATAAGTTTTTCACCAAAAATATTTACTGAGGGAATATCAAAAGATTCTAAATCGTCTTTGCCTTTCCCAGAATTGATTAATTGTTCATGTTGCAATATCTGGCCATGGCAAAATTCAATACTCAAATCGTCCAAAGAATTATATTTATCAAAAAACTCCTGTACGCTCACATTAAAAATGATTGATTTGCTATTTTTAGGATTTTTCAATAAACGATTGCGTCGGGTTAAATCAATAATCCTATTTTCATATTCAAGAAAAGTTTTTAAATTGTTTTGCATACAAACCTTTAACGTTTCAAAATGGAATTTTCACAAAAAGGAAATTTGAGCCCATAGGCTCCAAAGTCTTTGGCAAATTACGTGCCAAAAAATCTACAAGATCCAATAAAACAGTTGACGCACCAAAAAAAATGAAAAACCGCATTTTATTTATCTGTGTAGAAGCCTTACCTAAAATCTTGTTATATATAGAATCTTATTACATATATCGTATTATGTAAAATGGTTGTCCATCAGAATATATTAATTAGTTCCATTTTTGGATAAACTGCAGATCTATTCCTTCAAGCGTGGATTAATCAAGAAAAAAAGGAGTGATCTCTTTGTCAAGACTAAAAATTATCAGAATAATTGTATGTTTTTAGAGTCACTTAAAAAGGATGGTTGTGTCAGTCATTCGATGCTTATAAGTATATACCTAAAATAATACTTTTTGGCGGGCTTTGAGAAATTATTGGCGGCATATAATTGACTTATTCCTTAACGGAAGCATTGAATTTGGTTTCAATCTAAACCAAATTCAAGTAGCATGTTCTGAACTGCAGGTTTCAGAACATGTTCGCGTATTGATTTAAAAATTAAGTTATAAACATATTCTGAAGGCGTTATGTTTAATTCATATTCTTTGTTTCATGAACGCAAAATAATATGTTGGTAAAAAAGTAAGTATTGGTAAGATTATTGCTCCAAAATAGCACACAAAAAAGTCTCTTGGGCTTAGGTATCCAGGTTCTGTTAAAAATTTAATAAAAAATATTATGAAATAGGGTATTCCATAAACAATTAAAGAGCTTAACTAACTATCTAATTTCAACTATCTGTTTATCTTCCGAGCTATAACAAACTCTTTTATTGGGTCATCGACATCTTTACCGACAGCCACTCCTATTTTATGAAAGTAAGCAAAAATATACATGATAGCAAAAAAAAGACGTCAGTATTATCCTTCGAATATTAAGACGTCTAATGGGCTTATTCATTTTCAAAACTAAATATCATATATTATGCTTAATTTATCATTATCTAAATAACGGATTATGCTTAGCTGCATCCTGCAAAAATCTTTGTGATTCTCGAGTATTGAGATTAATTAAATATTGTTTTACACACATGATCAACTCACGCTCTTCTTCTAGAGTAAGAGGGCGACCTTGTGTTTGAATGACATATAACATTCTGTTTTGTATTTCATTAGCTAGCCTATTATATTCTTTTTGATTAATGCCTTTCATCGGTATACTATAATAAACCCCTTTTGTATGATCATACATTAGATCAGCACGTACTATAGTCATCATAATACACGTTGCCAATAATATTTTTTTCATATATGTTTCCTATACTAAATATTGAAGTTAATTTGTTTTAAATCTGCCAACAAGCGCGCGGATGTCGGGGTTGCCACTTGTTGTAAATATTCAGTTGTTTTCCATTGTGCTCCATTTAATCCATATGAGCTTCTGCCACCCCCAGCAAACTGTGTCATGTAAGCGTAATGTTGCTTAATAATATTTTTGCAGATCCAAACCATTTGATGGTATTCACCTTGGTTTATGCCTGGGGCATTTGGAACTGTATAATATCTGAATGTATTGGGATTTTGTTTTAGTTCAGCATTCAGATTCAGTAGAATGAAGCAACTTGCTAAAATTGATAACCTTACATTATTCATAAATAATCCTTTGGAATAAACCTTTAATATCATGTATTATAAGTTACCATAAGGATACAATATGTCAAAAGGTAGGTAATGAACAAATGATAGATACCCTTTGACAAGCAGTATCTATCGCTCTAAGCTTATTATTATGTAATAAATGGTGACATGGTCAATATGTGGTGTTTAACTTAATATTAGATAAAAATAAAATTAGTTTATTTGGAGATTAAATATGAATATATTTGTTGTGCTATTAATAATTAGTTGTTTTAGTATTAGTGAAGCTAATGATTTTAATAAAGAAAAACAATTTACAGCTAATCCCAACCAGAATCCTCAAGTTATACTGCTCAAAGGAATAATGAATGATTCTATTGTTGAAATTAATAAAGCTATTTCTGCAGGAGTAGATATTGATAAAGAGATTACTGGCAAAAAACCAATTGTAATTGCTGTAGAAAACAAAAAAATAAATGCTTGTAAAATACTCTTAGAGGCTGGGGTTAACACCCATATATATGTAAGTGGTTCCGATATTGGACAAAAAATACCATTAATAACATGTGTTTTGCATAAATCATTAATAGAAATTTCTCTTTTATTTGTTAAGCATGATGACGTCCTATTAGAAAATGCTCTGACAGGATTTGAAGCCGTTCACGTATTACATGTTATTGCATCGCGCCCTGAGTTTATAAAATTGTTTTTACAAAAAAAAGCACTCGACCCTAATGTGATTGTTGCACATGCAAAAAACTGGACATATACTACGTTTACCCCTTTACGAGTTGCTATAGGAGCCTCAGTCAGAGATATAGAATGTATAAAATTACTTGTAGGTGCTGGAGCAAATATTAATCAAAGCTTTTATGATAATAAAGAGAAAATAACTCCTTTACAATGGGCCATTCAATCGAATAATCCACAAGCTGTGGCTTACCTAATTGAACAAGGAGCAATACTTTAGTAGTTACTCTTTTTTGAATAATTGAAAATGCACGCTTTTTAATGTTTCAAAGCATGATGTTTAGCTCGATACAAATGACAAGAAATGACTCTTTAAAATTTAAGATTGTAGTAGATAGGTTTTGGAGAGCAAAATCGGAAGAATTAGCAAAAAAGTACCTATGCGCTCTTTTGCAAGCAATATTTATCACCCTAAAATAATTGTTATGTATTTTAAGAAAAGTTATTAAATGGAGTTCTTTTATGAAAGTTACAAAACAAGTACTATTAATGGTATCAGCAACTATCTTAGTTAGCTTACTCTCAGGGTGTTGTCGTTTTGTTCTTTATCGTAGTGAATTAAATGGATTACGCATTGGTATGTCAAGACAAGAAGTCTTGACACAACTGGGAAAATGTAATTCCAAAAGTGCAAAAGCTATGCCAAATGGTGAAATCTGTGAAGCCTGGGTTTATTATGTGAGTGATTATATCAGATTTGGCGGATCATATTATCTATATTTCATTGGAGAGCAACTAGTTCAATTTGGGGAATCTTTCGATTGGCCTCAACCAGCAGATCAAATTCATGAGGTTCGAGTTCGTTAGTTTTATTCATTTGATTGGGCATGAAGACATGATGCAAAAAATGTGGGAAAAAAACTTTAGGTTGTCAACTAAGGCATGACATATGAGACAGATTGAAGAATAAATCACCAAAAACGTTTTTTAGCAAAAGCACGACCAGATTGAGATTTAAGATAATGCTCAAACTCTTTTGCACAATCCATACTTTTAAACGCCATACAAACAATCAACTCCCACGGTCGATCTTTTTTTGTATACACTGAACCTTCAGCATTGTGTGTAGATAATCGCTTTTTGATGTTAGTCGTATAGCCAACATATACTGTTTGAGGATATTTTATCGATCGAATTTGATATACATAAAAATACATAAAAGTTTGCTCAAAAAAGTGGGGCGAAAAGATTTTATAATCTTGTCCGTCTACGTTCCTCAATAAACTCGGAACTTCTTCGGGACAGTCTTCGCAGAAAACTTTAAGGGTTAATGTTTCTTCTGAAGGTGATGGCGAAAGCCAGACGAAGCCCTGCTTAGCAGGTGCGAAGACTGGCGGGGCTGACGAGACTCGAACTCGCGACCTTTCGCGTGACAGGCGAACGCTCTAACCAAACTGAGCTACAGCCCCATAAGAATGGGAATTTTTAGATGTTTTTAGTGTATCATCAAAACACATTATTGCCAATCCTTATTATCAATCCTTCGATACAATTTTTTACAAAAATAACTCAGGATGAATTCAATATGATTTTCATATTGATTGGCGTAGCCAGAAGAAGTTAGAAATTTTTATTTCGTAACGTAAACTGGCTCCTCGGGCAGGACTCGAACCTGCGACCTAACGATTAACAGTCGTGTGCTCTACCAACTGAGCTACCGAGGAATA
>JBBDMI010000001.1:23168-54800 GCA_040878395.1 Candidatus Dependentiae bacterium
TGGTGGGCGGTACAGGATTCGAACCTGTGACCCCCAGTTTGTAAGACTGATGCTCTACCAGCTGAGCTAACCGCCCTTTAAATACCTAGATGTTCAAATATATTAAAGGAAAAAAAACTGAAAGTCAAAGCACTTTTGTAAATTTTTTTATAAATATTTTTTTTTTGCCGAAGGTAGGGCGAAATGTTGTTTTAGGAGTATTTGCATGTGTTGACTAGGAGGCTGTTTTTAGAGTCTTCGGTTTGTTTTTGAAAGACTTTTGCGTTATCTGTTTTTTTGTAATTGGCTCTTGAATATGTTGCAATAAAAGTAGGAAAATATAAGGGATGAGGTCCATTTTGTGAACAGCAAGACATGCATTGCTGTATTTGCCGTTATTGTAGTTTCTTGCATAGTTATTGAAAAAAGAAGATTGCTTTCTTAATAATGTTATTTAAGAGAGCAATCTTCTTTTTCATTTTTATCTAGTTGCAGATGGTTTTTTAGCCAGCTGGAGTTACATTCGCACGTTTTCCAAGATAACCACCAGCCTTAGTCCATCCTGCTTGAGCAGTGCCTAAGCCTTGCCCGACCATGCCGGCTTTTTCTGGGCCAACTACGCCACCAATTTTTTCACCATGTTGTCCGTAAAGTTCTTGGCCTTTGGTTAATCCTTGTTGTACTTTGTCGCCATATTGAGTATATGCAGCTTTACCTGTATCTACTGCTTTTTGTCCGACAGCTTGAGCTTGTCCGGCATATTTTTTACCTGTATCTAATGCTTTTGTCCCAACTGCTTGAGCTTTACCTACTTGTTTTTTGACCCAATCGAGAGGACCAGCTTGTGCAGCACCTACTGCAGTCAACGCTAAAATAAGCGCTAATGTGTTTTTCTTCATAAGAAACTCCTTTTTTATGGTTAAACACGCAAATTTTGTAACAAATAATACACTATCTAATTCAAATATACATTAAAATATTGCTTAAAAACAAGGGTTTTTATATATAAAAAAAGAACATTTCTATTTTGCAATTTTAGTCTATTGGGGTACAATAAAAAATGAACTTCGTTACTATAAAGGAAAATTGTGGGAATTTGGGTATTTTTTGCTTCATTGTTTGTTCATTGTATGTCACTAGGGTCAACATATCAGTATTCTATTCCTGAGGGAACTTTGCTCAGTAATGGTCTTTCTACAGCGTTTGTAGCGAAATTTGCCTTATTCGTGGCTTTTTTGCTTACGTGGACCATTTTATGGGGGCGTATACTTAGAGAAACATTAAAGTTTCCGGTTATTGCAGGACAAATTATCGGAGGTGTCTTAATTGGTCCATCGGTATTAAATATTTTGGGTTGGTCGGTATTTAGTGAACCTTTGGTTGTATATGACAATTTGGGAGCAATCTATTCAGTTGCTGCATCAGATTTGTATCTTTTTTTCATTGTATTGTGTTCATCAGCGTTAACGGTGACCTATTTATTATGGGTTGCCGGTCATGAAACAGATGTGCGTGACATTTTTCATGTTGGGGTAACCGCAACGACTGCCGGTCTTTTGGGTGCAGTGTTGCCAATCATTATGACGGTTGGATGTGCTTATTATATACTCAATGGTTTTTCTCTTATTCAGTCTATCGGTATCGGTTTGATTTTTTCAGCGACGAGTGTTTCAATTCCGGTGACGATGTTAGTCTCAAAACGTAAAATGCATCTTAAATCGTCAAAAGCTACCTTGGGAGCTGCGATTATAGATGATGTTTTTTCGGTTGTTTTGTTGTCGATGTTTTTTATTGCGTTGCAAGCGGGAACATTTGGTGTGTTCAATGGCGCAATGCAACATATGCATAATGCTACCATTGCAGAAGCATTAGTGTATATGTTGGTATCTTTTGCGGTTATCTTTTTTACCGGATATTTTGTTATTCCGCCTATTTTAGAATGGCTTAAAAAAAATCATTCATCATTTTTATTGGCTTCATTTGCAAGTGGTGCCATGTTATTCTATTTTGCATTTGCTGAATTAATAGGTGGTTTAGCCGGTATTACCGGTGCATTTTTTGCAGGGTTGTTTCATCGCATGGGTGACAAAAGACATCAAGCTGAAAAAGTTATTACTCCATTTATACGATCATTTTTATTACCTATATTTTTAGGGTCAATTGGGCTGCAGGTAAATGTTTCGATTCTTTCAAGTTATCAATGGCTTGGTGTTGTTGCATTGTTAATTACTGCTATTATTTCCAAAATGTTTGCTTGTTATATATCAATATTTTTGAGTAACTCTTCGGGTCGCAGGGCAGTTGATAAATGGACATGGTTGGAAGGGTATTTGTTTGGTTCATCAATGGTTGCGCGTGGAGAAGTTGGATTGGTAATAGCAACTATTTTACGTGGATCACAGGTGATCACTGCTGATCAATATGTTATTGCAGTTGTTGTTATTGTATTGACCACCGTTGCGGCGCCATTTATGTTGGCTATTGGATTCCATAGACTTGATCTTATACCTGAAAAAGAAGGTTTTTCTTTGAATTTAGGGTTGTTTAAAGTAATGGGGACTCAGCAAATGTTTAATATTATTGTTGGTCGAATTGAGGCAATGGGCAGCTATAAGACTTCAATAAACATGAGTGAAGGTTGCAAAATCGTCAACTTGGAAGGTGAAAATGTTAAGATTGTATATGATCCGGAGTTGGGAATTGTTTTCCGAGGGAAACGGCAAAGGATTGAAGGGATCTTGCATGAGGTGAGAAAAGCCATATTAGACGAGGTTGATCACATACCTGATAATAAAGAAATGGATGATTGAGTCGATTTATGGCTTTACAATAACTGTTTTTTACGCAATACTAAACGGTATATATTTAACTCGAATTTATCGTTTTTTTTAAAGGGATATTGATGAAAAAAGATATTCATCCAGAATTATATGAAATTGTTGCTCATTGTGCATGTGGTCAAGACTACAAAACACGCTCTACAAACAAAGAGATCAAAATGACACTATGTGCAGCATGTCATCCATTTTATACTGGTGATCAAAAGTTTGTTGATACAGCAGGTCGTATTGATAAGTTCAAAAAGAAATACGGAAAATAACTTATGTTTGATCAATGGGATCGTCTTCAAGAGCGATTTGATCAAATTAATAATGAGTTAGTTTCCCCTGACTTACAAAATAATAATCGGTTAGCATTGCAAAAAGAACTTTCAGTGCTAACCAATTTACTTGATCAATATAAAAAAGTTCAAGCGGTTAAAAACGAAATTGCTGATCTTCAATCGCAAATGAAAACTGATGATGCAGATATGATTGCATTATGCAAAGATGAGATTGAGCTGCAAGAGCAACAGTTAAAAATTGAACAAAACATATTAGATGACATTTTGTACCCTCCGAGTGAACATGACAATCGTAACGTTTACTTAGAAATTCGTAGTGGTGCAGGTGGGCAAGAAGCAGCGCTCTTTGCAACTGATTTGCTTAAAATGTATAAAATGTATGCTGAAAAAAAAGGTTGGAAAACCAATATAGATCAGATGAGCGAAACCGATCTTGGTGGTATTCGCGAAGCATCTTTGCATATTAAAGGTAAAAATGCATTTGGTCACTTGAAGTATGAATCCGGTGTGCATCGCGTACAGCGTGTACCTTCAACCGAAACGCAAGGGCGTGTACATACTTCAACTGCAACCGTAGCGGTTTTGCCTGAAGCAAAAGAGGTTGATGTTACTATAAATCCATCAGATTTACGTATTGATGTTTATCGTGCAAGTGGTGCCGGTGGACAGCATGTTAATACCACCGATTCAGCTGTGCGTATCACTCATGTTCCAACTGGTGTTGTAGTTTCTTGTCAAGATGAACGTTCTCAGCATAAGAATAAAGCAAAAGCAATGAAGATGTTACAATCTCGTATTTTGGCAGCACAAGTTGAACAGCATAATGCGCAAATGAGTGCTGATCGTAAAAAACAGGTTGGTACCGGTATGCGTGCTGAAAAAGTGCGTACCTATAATTATCCACAAAATCGTGTAACGGATCATCAAGCAAATATTACGTTGAAAAAACTTGATATGGTAATGCAAGGTGACCTTGATGACATTATTGATGGATTAATGGAAAAAGACCGTATTGATCGTCGTAAACAATCTCTAGAAATTTTCAAAAACATCTGATTAAAGCTTATTGTAAAGCATTTATCATTGAACTAATTAGTAAAACAAGTATACTCCTGATACAGTCATTTTTCCTTTTGTATCAGGAGTATTTTTTATGTTAGCCTATTTTTTAGAGCATAGTCGTTATTTAAATGTTGTGGGTATATGCGTGATACTTGCAATTGCTTTTTTCTTTTCAAAAAATCGTAAAGCAATAGATTATAAGTTGATTGTGCATGCGCTTATTATGCAATTCATTATTGCATTAGTGGTGTTAAAAACTGCGGTGGGGCATCGCATTTTGGAAAAAATTTCATATTATGTGGTAAAGACATATCAATTTGCCGATAAAGGTTCAGCATTTATCTTCGGTGATCTTACCAATCAATTGGGCCCGTGGGGTTTTATTTTTGGTATTAAGGTGTTACCGGTAATAGTTTTCTTTGGTGCATTGACATCGATGCTTTTCTATTGGGGCATTGTGCAAAAAGTTGTTCAAGGAATCAATTATTTTGTGCAACCGTTGTTAGGGACTACCGGACCTGAAACATTGTGTGCTGTGACCAACAGTTTTTTAGGGCAGACAGAAGCGCCTCTTTTGGTAAAGGATTATCTTAAAAAAATGACAAAATCAGAATTGCTTGTAGTCATGGTCAGTGGTATGGGGACCATTAGCGGTGCAATCTTGGTTGTTTTTGTTGCAATGGGTGTTCCTGCACCGCATTTGTTAACAGCGAGTGTTATGTCGATTCCGGCCACCATTATGATTGCAAAAATATTGTTGCCTGAAGTTGAAAGAATAAAAGATAAAGATGCGCATATTAGTTTAACTTCAAAGGCAAATAATATTTTTGATGCAATTGCAACCGGTACATTAGATGGTTTATCATTAGCGATTAATGTTGCAGCAATGTTGATTTCATTTGTTGCGTTGCTTGCATTAGTCAATTATGTACTTGGATTTGGTTCATATAAAATTAATGAACTGTTTTCATATATGGCATTCGATGTTCGTTTGCCGGATTTGAGTTTGGAATTGATTTTTGGGTATCTATTTGCTCCTTTTGCATGGTTGCTTGGTTTTAAAGGACAAACAGCTTTGAATGTTGGCACTTTGCTTGGGACCAAAGTTGCAGTTAATGAAGTTATTGCATATCAAGCGATGATGAAAATGCAGTTACCTATACGTGCTATTGATGTTGTTACCTATGCATTGTGTGGATTTTCTAATTTTTCATGTATTGGTATTCAGATTGGTGGTATTGGTGCATTGGTACCTGAAAAACGCGCATGGTTAACAGAGCTTGGAATATATGCAGTTCTTGGAGGTGCATTAGCGAATTTGTTAAATGCAATGGTTGTGAGCTTAATATTATAATATATAACTTCATGGAAATACCTATGATAAAGCAATTTTTATGGATGTTTTTTTGTTCTGTGGTAATTGTGCCAAATAGTAATGCAATGTATGGAATCTTTCGCGTTAGTTTTTCCCCTGCTGCAGCTAAATGTGCACAGATGTCTTGTGTTACATCCGGCAATAAAAAAAATAAGAAAAAAAGAATCAGTCGTTGTTTTCCTCGATTAGAAGAGCAAAAAATGAAAATAGAAAAGCAAAAAATGAAAAGCTTCAAAGAGCAAAAAGTGAAAAGTAAAGAACAGGTCAAGAAGTGGATTGAACAAGATATTAAAGAAAGCGAATAAGAGAAGTAAAAAGAGTAAGTAGTTAAAACTTTTTCACATTTTATCTCTTTTGATATACCATATTGCATGAGTCATTAAAGGACAGAAGGCTTCTTTTTTTTGAGGAAGCCTTTTGTCTTTTTTGTAATAGTAAAAAAAAGATAAGGTAGCGGTACAATGACAAAGTTCATTTTTGTATTTGGTGGTGTGATCTCAGGAGTTGGCAAAGGAGTAACCACTGCATCGTTGGGTAAAATGCTCAAAAGTTATGGATTCAAAACGACATTGATTAAGATTGATCCTTATTTGAATTTTGATGCAGGTACTTTGAGACCAACTGAGCATGGTGAAGTTTGGGTAACTGAAGATGGTGGTGAAATTGATCAAGATCTGGGAACGTATGAACGGTTTATGGATGAAAATATTCCAAAACAAAACAATATCACTTCAGGACAGATTTACAAAACGGTAATTGATAATGAGCGCTCAGGAAATTATCTGGGCAAGACGGTGCAATTTATTCCGCATATTCCTCAAGAAATTATTCGACGTCTCAAGTTAGCGAGTGATGGCTATGAAATTGCAATTGTAGAAGTTGGCGGAACGGTCGGTGATTATGAAAATACGCCATTTTTGTTTGCAGCAAAATCATTAGAACAAGAATGCGGAAAAGATTCAGTTGCGCACGTTTTGGTCAGTTATTTGCCGGTACCATATCATATTTATGAAATGAAAACTAAGCCAACGCAACAAGCAGTGCGCTTATTGCGTCAAGAAGGTTTAGTGCCTGATTTTATTGTATGTCGTACAGCACATCCAATTGATGATGAACGAAAAAAGAAAATTGAAACCTCTTCTCATATTTTGCTTGATCATATTATTTCAGCACCGGATGTGTCTTCAATTTATGAAGTGCCACTTAACTTTGCACGAGATGATTTTGGTAAGAAAATGATTGATCGTTTAAAACTGTCGCCAAAAGCAATGCCTAATTGGAACCTGTGGAAACAACAGGTTGATGCAATTTTGAAACCGGACAATAAAATTCGTGTGGGCATTGTGGGTAAATATTTAGATACCGGTTCTTATGAATTGCAGGATAGTTATGTGAGTATTGCTGAAGCTTTAGTGCATGCATCAGCATATCATAAAAAAGGTTGTGAAATTGTTTGGTTGGATGCAAAATCATTTGAAGTAGATGATCAACAATTGAAGCAGTTAGACGATTTAGATGGCGTCATTATACCGGGTGGTTTTGGTATGAGCGGTGTAGAAGGGAAAATTAACGTAATCTCATATCTGCGTGAACATATGATTCCATTTTTAGGTTTATGTTATGGTATGCAATTAGCAGTTGTTGAATTTGCTCGTAATGTTGCGCAGATGTGTGGTGCTCATACGACTGAAGTCAACAAAGAGACTCCTTATCCGGTTATTGATTTATTACCTATGCAAAAAGAGTTATTAAAAAATAATGATTTTGGTGGGACTATGCGTCTGGGTGCTTATTCAGCAATGCTTAAAAAACATACAAAGGTTTATGATTTGTATAGCAATCCAAATGATTTTGTTATTGATGCTCATACCGGAGAAAAAAAGGTTTTTGAGCGGCATCGCCATCGTTATGAAGTGCATCCTGATTATGTCGAGCAGATTGAGCGTGCAGGGTTGGTTTTTTCAGGATATCATGAACGTGCAGATGGTACTTGCTTGATGGAATATATTGAACTACCAAATCATCCGTTTTTTGTTGCATCACAAGCACATCCGGAATTTAAAAGTCGTTTGGCAAATCCTAATCCAATTTTTGCAGGATTTATTCGTGCCTGTGTTGATCGTATGAATCAACGTATAGGCAAAAGAAGCTCAGCTGTGAGTGATACATCTAAGCAAGTTCATTGCTGATTGTTTAATGTATTCTTGTGATTTGCAAGCAGTACTTTAAAATCATAAGGACTAATCAATGTTGTGTTGGGCATGTTGTTAACATATTCTACCGTTCCATTATGGATTATGTGTAATCCGGCAGCTTGATAATCAAGTGCCTTTGTTGGGCGTGAGATGGTATTGATGATATGTGGCTTGCGAAAGAGCAAACCTGCTTGAGCTGCTGCGATATATACCGGTAAATCAGCCTGTGTAACTGTGCAGATATGATAAAATTCTTTTTTAATGTGAGCATGTTCAAGTGCATTTTTAAATAAGGTAATGTCCGGCGTTAGTATAAGTAAAAATGCATGTTGATCTTTGATTAACTGTTTTTTGAAGAAAGCTATTGTTTCATGAGGACATTGCCAAGGTTTGAAAGAGCCATTATAACAATATACAAATTTATTTTGATCAACATGCAATTGTGTACGAATCGATTGCGTCTTTACTATATGCTGATCTGTATGTATTGCCGATGGAATATCATGTTGAGCAATTGATATGGTCTCTTTTTTTGTTCCAAAAGTTTTAGTTAAATAGTTCTTAAGCGCAGGGCTTACTGCTTGAAAAGTAATATGCTTTTTATTGAGTGCATATACTTTTTTCTCAAGATGGAGGAACTGCTTATAACGATATGTTTGTATCAATGTTAACCGGCTGTTTTCTATAGTGTATCGATATTCTTCTGCAACTAATCCCCGTGCTTGTATGGTTACAGAGCAGCACGTTGATGTTGCAGATTTGTGTGCAATATAGCCGGCAAATGGACCACGCGCCAATAGTTGGTAATCGGTAAATGATGTTAAAAATCGGCGTAGCTTTATGATTGCCGGTATAAGTGCCATATGATGAACAAATGGGTATTTTTTAAATATATGAAAGTTAATGCCATTAATATTTGGAGTGCCAACAGTTGTTTGTTTTTCGAAACTTACTATATGTATATCAAGGTAAGGCGTTTGTTGTTTTTGTCTGATGAGTGGTTGCAGCACTTGGCTTTCAAAAACT
Organism: Candidatus Dependentiae bacterium; assembly: GCA_040878395.1. NCBI lineage: Bacteria > Candidatus Babelota bacterium. The sequence goes on from JBBDMI010000001.1 coordinate 31,930, forward strand.
GAATTGGCAATACCGTCATAAATGATAACAATTAAAGATTTCATGTATAGGCTTTCAAGGTTAAATAGATTATCTTTTCATGCTATTATAATAGTTAATTATTAACAATGTTATTAAAAATATAGGAAAAAATATGATAGGTAAAAAGGCTCCTCGTTTTTCATGTCAAGCTGCAATTCAAGATAGCATTAAGGATGAAGTATGTCTTGAAAATTATGAAGGTAAGTATAAAGTCATCTTTTTCTATCCACAAGATTTCACATTTGTTTGCCCAACAGAATTACATGCATTTCAAGACAAACTTTCTGAATTTGAAAAACGCAATGTACAGGTTATCGGTTGTTCGGTTGATTCTCCATTGACGCATGAAAAATGGTTACAAACACCAAAGGCACAAGGTGGCATTCAAGGCATAACGTACCCATTGTTAGCTGATATAAGTAAACAGATCTGTCGGGATTATGGTGTATTAGATGAGCAAAGCGGCGTTGCTTTCAGAGGTGTTTTTATTTTAGATAAAGATAATACTGTACAAAGTCTGACTGTCAACAATATGAGTTTAGGTCGCAATATCGATGAAATTCTGCGCATTATAGATGCTTTGCAGTTTGCAGAAAATCATGGTCAAGTCTGTCCGGCAAACTGGAATAATGGAGACAAAGCTATGGATGCAAATGAAGAAGGTGTACGTGCTTATTTTAAAGAATAAAAAAGTAAACGTTCGGTTTGCGCGGTTTTGTTAAAGTATAAAATCGTTCTTCTTCATTAAAAACTTCATCTGATAGCAGCATTTGCTTGATGTATGTAAGTTGATCAATCAATAGATTGAGCTCGTTATGATTTGGATAAAGATGTAGAAAGCGAATGATTTTTAATCGTTTAATGTACCATTTCAGATGTTGCATATGTTGCAACAATGGGTAAATTTCATATTGTTTATCAATATAAACTGCCGGTTTGTGTGTACAGATATCATACAGCACATTGCAAGACCAGCGATCACGATTCGTATTGTGCATATGCACAATACGATCTTTTAGATCTCTTTTTAATAACTCTTGCTCATTGGTTGTCCAGCTGTTTTCATTGCTGTAATAAGCATAATGATTGAGAAGTTCTCGCTCGGGTGTAAATTGTACCTGTGCGTTATGTACTACCCAATGGGCATATCCTTTTGACGCAACAAATGTACATCCGGCAGCAATTAACAAGCTAACGGCATGTTTAATATCGCTTTTGACCTGTTGGGCATAAGCATTTGGACTGCTTACTAAGATTAAAAAGGTTAATAGGTATTTCATTGATGAGTGCCTCTTTTGTTTTATACAGATTTTGCTGGAATAGGATTGTTTTCTTCAGTAGCTTTTTGCCATTCAAAAAATGCTTTTGTAAAGTTATTTTTTATATTATCAGGCAATGCATCATAATGTTTTTGCATTTGTTCTTTTTGACTTTCAATCTGTTGTGCAAGATTGCGTACGTTTTGATCTAATATATCTTGTGTTTTTTGTAAATGAGCTATTTCACTGCCTTGTTGTAAAATTTGTTGTTTTTGTGCTTCAGTGAATTCCTCTTGTTTTGTAAGGAGCGCAATTTTTGCTTTAAGCTCTTCAACTTGTGTAGCATTAAGTTGAAGTCGGTTTTCTGTGTTTTTAATGTTAATAAATTGTGCATATTCTTTTTGGTATATATCTTTGCAATACACGCCAAGTACGGCAAGCATGTTGTTAAATGATTGATGAAGTTGTAAGATTTCAGCGGATGTTTTATTGTAAGCATTCGTTTCGGATTTTTTGAGCTCGTCTTTATAAAACAATATATGGCGATAAATATCTAAGTGAGGGAATTGGACATCTCTTTGGGCAATTGCATGCAAAATGTTTTTCTTAAGTTCTTCATTATGATTCATTTCTCTTAATAAATCATATTCTTTATAGGGCAGCATAAGCTCAAAAACTTTTTTAAATTCAGCATTAATTATAGCAACCAGTTGAGCAGTATTTTTTTGCTTGTCAGCGCGTTCTTGATACCAAGTATATAGCCAAATACCGATTCCAATAGTTCCTGTTCCTGCAAGAGCATACATGCCACCATTTGCAGACAATAGTTGATGGACTATATCAGGGTTTCCTGCTGGGTGGTTGTCACCGGCACATAATGCGTTACTTAAGGATAACAATAAAAGAATTAAGTATGTTTTTTTCATTTGTCTCTCATATGCATAATATGTTAATAAAATGGAATTTTCAGTAACTTAAAGTTTGTATATAAGTTTATCAGGAATCTCTTTTTGATCAAACAGGTTTGACAATGAAAAAGGCCGGGGAATCCCCGACCTTTAATTTCTGAGCTTATATATTTTCTAATTTTTGCTGGCGAGAGCTTGTTTTATAATTTCGCCTAAGTATACCGCATCAGCTGATGGTCTTTCTGCTTTAGTAAATTCACCATTTAAGAATCTTAATGGGTGAAAAACAAAGTTTTGAAGATCTTTCCATCCATTCTGGCTCTTTTTAAGGAAAGTCGCGATTGCAACGGTGAATGCGCCCATTGCAAAAATGCTTTTATGATATCCATGAATATAGCTATAAAGGCCTTTTGATTTAGCGCCAGGGTGGACTAAGATTTTTGTAGGTTCATCTGGATCGATACGAATAGATTTTTTTTTCATTCCGTGACCAATGATGCCATCAAGAATAAAGAACCAAATGAAGTTTTTTAATTTAGAAATGCTTTCTTTAATATTTATTCCATTTTGAATGTCGGATATTGCTTGTTTTGCTTCCTCAATATCATAACGAACCGGTTCATTATGAGGTTCAGTGGATGCATATTTAATCAACGATGCAGCAAATGCAACTGCAACACTTATTTTAAGTCCATATATTAATGTTGAATCTTGAGGGGCTTCAAGTTCAGCAGCATGAATGTTTGGCATGCTGCAAAGCATTAATGATAAAAAAAGTGACGGAATGAGACCTCTTATCGACGGGTTCATATATTTTCCTTTTGTAAAAAAACGTTTTTTGTTTGTATATCGTTTAATATAGGTTTTTTTTAGGTAAATATCAATATAGTCTTTATAGTTTTAATTATTACCAATAAAAATATGCGCTTAAACTCAAAAGTAATGTAGTCAATACAGGAATACGTACAAATTCTGTTCCCCATATTTTATGTGAGAGGTTGCAAAGTGTAAGTACAATTAATACCGGGTATCCAACAAATGTTACCGGTCCTGCAGTTAATGCCAATACGGAACTTAAGCCAAAAGTTGATAATGGCAAACATGATGCTAAGGTTATTAATAATGCTTGTATATTATTAATTTTATTCTTAAAGACTGTGTGCTGAACATATTCTGCAATGACTGCTGCAAGTGCAATTGAGGTTGAAAGGCAGGCCATTAAGACAGCGGTTGCAACTATTAATGTACCCGTGTCTCCCAGTACACGTACAGAAATTCCTCTGAACAGTTCTGCTTGCTCCAAACCGTGGCCATAATACATGCCTAAAATACTCATGCCAACGTATACAATTGCCAGTAATGAAATGCCAATGAGGCCTCCTTGTAGGCCGACGAATGCAAATTGTTGTTCGCTTTTGGTTCGGTTGTCCGGATTAGCACGTAAGATAGTTAAAATGATTGATGAGAAAAAAAGCGCGCCAAGAAGATCTAGCGTTTCATAACCGCGTAATAAATTGGCAAAAAGTACTGAAATATTGGTTTGCGTGTTATAAATAGGGTGATCAGCACATAATATGCCTTTAGTGATAATGTACAGGAGTGATATGAGCAGTGCGGGACTGACAACATATCCAAGAATGTCGACAATTTTACTTTCACGATAGGTGAATAAAAAGGTGACACCCAAAAATATTAAGGCAAATATGAACGATGAGAGCATGCTTGGGTTTGACAAAAAATCAAACGGTAAAAATGGTGCAACCATACTGTGTGATAAGGTAACAATACGAGGCATTGCAATTAATGGCCCCATGATGACCATACAGATGAGAGTCATAATGTCACCACTTTTTTTTCCTAAACGGCGGAAGAATGCTTCATAGTCACCATTGTATAAAATCATAGTAATAATGCCGATGAGTGGAAGGCAAATTGCAGTTGCCATAAAACCGATCATGCCGATTGCGTTTTTGGTTCCGGAAAATGCTCCAACAGCAAGTGGATATACTAAATTGCCGGCGCCAAATAACATTGAAAATATAGCAAGTCCTAAAGCGACGATTTCAGATTGTAGTAATCGTTTCATATGTATCCTTTGTATAAAAAACCTTGAAATGAGCGTTTAGCTTAGCATAGCTTACGCAAAAAAGCTATATGAAAATAGGTATGGAATGGCTTCCTAGTGATTATTTTGAGGTGTAAAAAAAAATGTATAAAAAACTATTGTTTAGTTTTTTTTTGGTGTGTATGCTGTATGTTGCTAAGCGAAAATTGGGCTTACATTTAAAATAAAAAAAAGGAAAGAGTATGAAAGTATTTTGTCTTATTTTACCGATATTTTCAGTTTTTAGTATGTATGTATAAGCAAGAGATGTAGTGAAGTACATTATCTGGTTTGGTGAAATTACACATGCTAATCAAGGGTTGGTTGGTGGTAAAAACGGATCATTGGGGCATATGATAGCAGATTTATCTGATAAGGTGTCTATTCCTGATGGTTTTGCTATTACCATTGATGGTTATTGGCATTTTTTAAAAGCGAATAATCTTGTTGAGCCGATTACTCGGATTATTGATAAGATTGATATGAGCAATCTTGCTACATTGCGTACACATGCCCGTGAAATTCGTGCATTAATTATAGCAGCAAAGTATCCCGATGATTTGCGTGATGAAATTGTGCAAGCTTATCATGTATTAAGTAAAAAATATAATCAAGATGATGTTGCTGTTGCAGTTCGTTCTTCTGCCACAGCAGAAGATCTGCCAACTGCATCATTTGCAGGGCAACAAGAAACCTATCTGCACGAAATAGGGCAAGAAGCATTATTAAATGCTGCACGTAAATGTATGGCATCATTGTTTACTGAACGTGCAATTGCATATCGTGTTGAGCAAGGTTTTGAACATATGAAGATTGGTTTGTCAGTTGGTGTTCAAAAGATGGTACTTGCGGATGATGGCGCAGCGGGTGTTGCGTTTTCATTGGATACTGAAACCGGTTTTAAAGATGTTGTGATGATAAATGGTTCATGGGGGCTAGGCGAATCAGTGGTTAAAGGTTCGGTGACGCCGGATGAATTCGTTGTATTCAAGCCGCTTTTACAAAAAAAATATAAACCGATTATCAAAAAAAAGTTGGGCAATAAACATATCAAAATGATATATGATAAGAATGAGGATCATGTATTTAGTATTGCTACGCCCAAAGAGCAACAAGAACGCTTTTGTTTGTCTGATGCAGATATTTTAGAGTTGTCTCGCTATGTCCTTATTATTGAAGATTACTATTCAAAAAAACATAATCGTTGGATGCCGCAAGATATTGAATGGGCAAAAGATGGTGTGGATGGCAAGATCTATATTGTGCAAGCTCGTCCTGAAACTATACATGGCGCAAAAAAAGAGGATTCGTTTTTTCAAACGTTTCATCTTCTTGAGAAACAAAGTGATTTAAAGCCGTTGATTACCGGTGTGAGCATTGGCCAGAAGATTTCTTCAGGTCGTGCGCATGTGATTACATCTGTTGAACAAATTGATATTGTTAAAGAGGGTGATATTATCATTACTCAAATGACTGATCCTGATTGGGTACCGGCAATGAAAAAAGCGGCAGGTATTATTACTGACCGTGGCGGACGAACCTGTCATGCGGCAATTGTGAGCCGTGAATTGGGCATTCCTGCAATTGTAGGTACGCAAAATGGTACACAAGCTATTCCACATAAGCAGCTCATTACGCTTGATTGTTCACAAGGTGAAACCGGATATGTGTATGCAGGTGAAATACCTTATGAAAAAACGAATATTGAGCTTGGTACATTGCCAAAGATACCGGCTAAAATTTTGGTCAATATTGCAGAACCGGATCGTGCATTCTCTGTTGCGCAATTACCGGTGCAAGGTGTAGGTTTGGCGCGATTAGAATTTATCTTGAGTAATCAAATTGGTATTCATCCAATGGCAATTGTTGAACCGACAAAAATTTCTGAACAAGCTAAAAAATTGATTGCAGAAAAAACAGATGCATATGCAGATCCCAAAATATTTTTTGTCGATAGTTTGGCACAACATATTGGAATGATTGCAGCTGCATTTTATCCCCATGAAGTTATTGTGCGTTTATCAGATTTTAAATCAAACGAATATCGCAACTTGATTGGCGGTGATGTTTTCGAACCAATGGAAGAAAATCCTATGCTCGGTTGGCGTGGCGCATCACGTTATTATCATTCTGATTTTGAAAAGGCGTTTGCATTAGAATGTGCCGCATTTATTAAAGTACGCAATGAGATGGGGTTTGAGAATATTCGTATTATGGTGCCGTTTGTCCGTACTGTTGATGAAGCAAAGCGAGTTGTTGATGTAATGGCAAGATATGGACTGCAGCGGGGCAAAGATAGTTTGCAATTGGTTATGATGTGTGAAATACCTTCAAATGTTTTGCTTATTGAGCAATTTGCACAGTTCTTTGATGGTTTTTCAATCGGTTCAAATGATTTAACGCAATTGACTCTCGGTGTTGATCGCGATTCAGCAATTTTAGCACCTCAATTTGACGAACGTGATGAGGCAGTTAAAAAATTGTTTGCCATGGCGATTGAAGGCGCGCACAAACAAGGGCGTTATATTGGCATCTGTGGTCAAGCGCCGTCCGATTATATTGATTTAGCACAATTCTTACTTGATTGTGGTATTGATTCTTTATCGCTCAATCCTGATTCAGTTATTCCATTTTTGCAACGGATAAATGAGTAAAACACAAATTGGTGTAGTTTTATTTATTTGTTTATTATGATATATTTAAGGTGCAAATCTTTATATATTTCAACTTGATACATGGAAGATGTTATGCGCAATTCATTTATATTTTGTATTTTAGCAATAATTAACAATCTGTATGCAGCAGAGCAATCTGTGCAATCTAAAAGTGCTGCTCTCAAAGGAAAATTTCACCTTATTGATCAGATTGAAAATGCAATGTTATGTTGTTTAGTTCAGATAGATCATGATAGTGAAGTGAAAATTATAAATTCTTGGACGCGCGGTTTTCTTCAGCAACAGTTGCATTTATCTATTCCGATGCATTATTTTATGTTTCGATCAACTTCTGAAGACGATAAAGAAACAGTGAATTTGATGGAATATGATGATGTTTTAATATTAGAAGATGTTTCATTGGGTAAGGCTGATGTAGATGATGATGAGTATCCTCTAAGAATTGATGCACAGCTCACTTGTAAAATAAAAGATATTGATAAGCTTGTGTTTAATGCTTTGCCTAAGGATACGCAAAAAAAAGTTGGACAAGATCAATTGAAGCGTTTGCGAAAGAATGAAAATAATCAGTAACGAAATAAGAACATTATGTTTTTAACAATGCATGCAGTTGATCATTAGTATGTTTTTTTGCATAATCATAGGCAGTTTTGCCTGATGCATCACATAATGATTTATCTGCATGTTTTTCTTCTATTAAATAAGACACCATTTTTGTACGATTATTTTTGGCTGCATACATCAAAGCAGTTCGTTTATGTTTGCCAACTTGTTGATCGATATTAATGGCAGGGCAATGCAGAAGATGCTTCATAGTATCGACATGTGTTGTTTTTGCTATATGTATAAACATTTTATCCAATGTTGTATATGGGCGAGATCTTTGCTTACTATTTTGTAATAAACATATGATGCGCTGAGCATTTTCTTGATGTTTACGTATTATCTGTGCGTTAGTTGTATCTGTGCAGAAGTTTTGCGCTAACATAAGTGGTGTTTGGCCAGATCTGTTTTTTATTGTTTGATCAGCACCATATGAAAGTAAATCGCATGCTATGGTATAAGAAAGTAGGCGATTGCTGTGGATAGCTGCAAGATGAAGCGGTGTGTTGCCATTATTATCAGCACAGTTTGGATTGGCGCCATATGCCATCAAACGGCGCACTAAATAATCGTTATTTTGTTGTACTGCAATATGCAAAGGGGTTTTTCCTTTTTTGTTTTGTATGTTGGTTTGTGCATGATGTTCAAGTAACAAATTGGTGACTTCATGACTTTGTATGTGTACGGCATAATGTAGTGGGGTGTTGCCATATTCATCGATTTGGTCGGGATTTACCTTTTTGCATGTAAGTAGCTGATGGGTAAGTTTGGCGCTTCCTAATTTTGCAGTGCCGAACAATGGAATGTATGGTGCTTTATATGCATTGATTACTTTGCATATAATGAGCGACAAAAATATATATTTTTTCATTATAACCTCCCGAGACTTTACAATATGTATAATCTTGTCGTAAGAGAATGCTCTATCGTATAGTCATTATCTAATTACATATTACTAATTGAATTGAATAATTAGCAATAGTTTTAAAATTAAATATAAAAAATGCTTTATTGTCCAATAAAGCATTAGTTAAAAAAAGACAGGATCCTCGAGGGGAAGGATCCTGTCTTTTTTTTAAAGGAGTGAGTGGTTAATTTATCTACATTTAAATAATTTTTTTGGGTAGCAGCATGTCGCAACACTTTGTGGTTTTATCGAGCAATTGACGATGCCTTGTTCAATAGAAATAACTGAAGTTCTTGGATCATGAAAATGTCTGCATTTACTACACGTGTAGTCAGCAAGCATTGCATATTTTTTTTCACATGGACAATTGCACTGTACATGGTGAAGGTTCTTAGGATCATTGTGTTTAGTTAAGTGGTAGCTATTATCCATGCATCCGGGAGCTGTAAGCAGGGCATAGTTGTATAATAGCGCAGATAGTAATATTGTTTTTTTCATTTCTTTTTCCCTCGTTATGCTTTTATATCTTTAATTTTTTTTGAGATACTGTTTTTGCAGCTCATGGGTAATAACTGTTTAGGTTTTTCTTTTTGGTGCGTATAAAATGTATGATGAAAAAACGGTGGTTTATTTTGATATTTTTTGCCGAGTCCCATTGGGCAACCAACGATAGGAGTGCAGATGCATATGAGATATAACATTATTTTTTTAACCATGTCACTTTCCTTTTCATTCCATTTTTTTCTAAATTAGTTCTATTGAACTATTACAATTTCAATATAAACATTATAATATTCTATTTGCAATAATTAGAAGTAAATATATGAAAAAACGTGCTTGGTTCGGTATAGTTCGATACTTTTTTGCTACGCAAAAACACTCACTACGCACGGAGAATTTGGAATGCATTTAAATTATACAAAAAAAAGGACTTGATCTATTCGGAATATCCTTCGATACTTCGCTAATGCTCAACTCAGGATGAAATAATTATGATAGTATTTTTAGATAAATTTCTGACAAATAGCCTAAAAGAATATTTTCTTATATCGAATTAACGCTAATTAATAAACGTGTAGAGCTTAGTGATTATTGCTATAGACGGTGAGACATTCGGATATTAAAATTATAACAATGGAATCCTCATTCTCCGCCTGTAGTGAGTGTTTTCGCGAAGCGAAAATGTATCGAACTATACGTTATGCATTATGTTTTTATTGTTGTCATACATAAATGATTGCATGGTGTCCAATTCATCAATATATTTGCGAATGTGAGGTGCATAATGCGGATCTTGAAGTGCAAAGCCAATTGATGCTTTTAGCCATCCAATAGGATTGCCAATGTCATAACGAGTGCCTTGAACTTTATAGGCAAAAACTTTTTCGTTAGACTTCATCATTTGTGAAATTCCATCAGTAAGTTGCATTTCGTCAGTTTCATATGAGCTGATATCATCAAGTGCTTGAAATATTTTATGTGATAAAACATAGCGACCGATAACGGCTAAATTGGATGGAGCATCTTTTTGTTCAGGTTTTTCAACGAGATGTCCTACCTGAAAAAGATTAGGTGTGATCTGTTTTTTGACTGATATAATGCCATAAGATGAAACGCAATCTTGCGGTACTTCTTGTACGGCAATGACGCTCGCTTTTTCTTGACGGGCGATACGTATTAATTGTGCCAATCCTGCTTGTTTTCCTGCGATAATATCATCAGGTAGAAATATCCCAAAATATTCTTTGCAGATTGCGTGACGTGCAAGCCAAACTGCATGGCCTAATCCTAATGGTTCAGATTGGCGGATATAGGTGAAACTTGCATTGCGAATGATTTTGTTGACACTTGAAAGTAATGCGCCTTTGTCACGATCATCTAATAAATGAGATAAGCTTGGGTCTGCATCAAAATGGTTTTCGATAGCTTGTTTACCGCGACTTGAAATAATATAGAACTGTTTAATATCGGAAGATAATCCTTCTTCCACTATGTATTGCAATGCAGGCTTATTAAGAAGAGGAAGCATTTCTTTTGGAACTGCTTTTGTGTAAGGTAGAAAACGTGTGCCAAGACCTGCAGCAGGTATTATGGCTTTGGTTATATCCATTCTGTTCCTTTAGTCACTCAATTAAAATTGATCAAGAAATTCAACTTTACTACTATGGAATAAACGAATATCATTTATGCCATATTTAATCATTGCTAGACGTTCGATTCCAAAACCAAACGCGAATCCAGAGTATTTCTCTGGATCGATTCCACTGCATTTTAGAACATTTGGATGCACAAGTCCAGAGCCAAGAAGTTCAATCCACCCTGTTTTTTTACAAATAGAGCAACCTTGGGTACAAAATGGACAGGATGCATCGATTTCCAGACCCGGTTCAACAAAAGGGAAAAAGCCGGGGCGGACACGAATGTGCAGATCATCTTTTTGAAAAAATGCTTGCAAGAATGCTTGTGCTGTGGCGAGTAAATTGCTTAATGATACTTTTTTATCAATAAAAAGACATTCACCTTGCATGAACATAAAATCATGAGAAGCATCGGTTGCTTCATTTCGGTAGGTGCGTCCGGGAGCAAAAATTGCAATTGGCATCTTTGAATTTTCAATTGCACGAATTTGTACCGGTGAGGTATGTGTGCGTAGCAGTAGGTTATCTGAGACCCAAAAAGTATCATGGTGATCTCGTGCAGGATGATCACTTGGTATATTTAATGCTTCAAAATTGTAGAAATCGGTTTCTAATTCAGGACCATCGACAATGTCATATCCCATAGAAATAAAAATATTTTCCAGTTGTTCAATGATATGTGTATACACATGTAAGTGGCCAAACTGTTGATGCGGTTTATATGCAGTTACATCAAAATCATGATTTTTTTCATGTTCAGATTGGAGCTTTGTTTTGAACAATTCTTCTTTTTTTTGTTCATATGTAGATTCGGCCATCTGTTTTAATGCATTTAATTTTGGGCCAAATTCACGCTTTTGTTCGATTGAAAGGTTTTTGAGTGATTTCATTAGATTGGTTATGTGACCATTTCTGCCGACATAATCAATGCGTACCATTTCTAATGTTTGTTCATTATCTACTTGTTCAAGAGCTTTTAAAAAAGCAGCTTTTTGATTTGCGATTTCTGTTTGAATGTCTATCATATGATTTTCCACATTTTAGCGATTTTATAAGGGGAATATAATAGTATATATTTTTATAAGACTAGCAAAGTTAGGGTATTTGGCAATGTAAAGAGCTTCTGTGTAGGATCTTGAAAAAAATAGTTTAATTATGCTTTTTTTTTATTGACAAATATATTTGAATAAGTACAATTTTAGTACATATCTTATCTAATGTGTTGGCCGGGGTAGCTCAGTGGTAGAGCGTGAGCCTGAAGAGCTCAGCGTCGGTGGTTCGATTCCGCCTCCCGGCACCAGTCTTCGCTTACCTGTCCTCCGTAGTTTTAACGAAGGATGGATCCGGGTCTTCCGACTCGGCAAACTTCGTATGGCACGGCCAGTACTAAATGAAATTTACAATATTAAATAGCGACCATTTTCGGCAAAGTTTTTTTTAAATCAATTATTTTTTAAAAAAACAAGCTAGAGAGCTCTTTTTTAAGTTATCCGTTGCCTATTGAGTAATAATGAAAACTAAGGTATAAATAGGTAGGTTAATTTTTAAATTAAAGGTTTTTTTATGAAACAGATGTTATTTTGCGTATTGGTTTCTTTCTCTATTTTTGGCGCAGATAGAAAACGTTCTTTTCCTAAATCTCCTCAAGCAGCTATGTTGTGGAAAGCGGGACAAGGAAGTGTAAAAAAGCTTGCGCCCTTAAGTAAAAAGTTAGATCTTTCTGGAGTAGGAGGTGATCAAGATACTTCTAGGGCAAGAAGGAATCGTAGTGGAAGTGCTATATTAACGAGTGAAGTTAATGAAGCGACGCCATTGTTATCACCTCGCCAGTCACCAAGAATGGATGTCGTTGCGTTGCATAATATGATGCATCAGCGTTGTAAAAAAGAAGAGGGGAAACTGAAATTAGAGCGTATGTTTTACAAAAATTTATCAAAAGAAAATAAAAAAATATATGAAATCCTTGGCCATGTTCTTTTCATGAATTTACAAAAAAAAGATCATATTGAGCTCTTTGAGGTTGTTAAAAAGTTTGCTGAAACATTGCCAAAAGATAAACTTTTACATGAAATAATCCATTTGTTATTGACTGAAAATGATATGCTCAAAATAGAGAGAAAAAAAAATCGAATGGATGGGCTGCATTCAGATGGTTCACCTCGGGGTAGTTCTCCAAGAGTAGATGAACTGAAAAAGGAAAAAGGGCCATCACCGCGTAGAATAGACTCTCCTAAGTTGCGTCGATTAAGTATGGTGAATCAGAGCAAAAGAGAACAAATTTTGCAACAACTAGATGAAACTAGAATTAAGAAATATATACAAACAAAAAATGATCCTCGCCGATTAGTTCGTATAAAGTCAGTTCCAGTGTTATGCAAAAAGTAAACTAAGTGCACAAGAATTGGTTATATAATTTTCTTGCATCGGCGAATAAAAAATATGGTAAGGTGTAATCTGGAGATAAGAGCACGCTAAAATCAAAAAGGAATAGATGATGAATCAGGTACAGGCGGATAAATATAATATTGCCTGGTTTCGACTTGCTGAATGTATTTCACGCAAAGAGAAAGAACGTGCATTGGGCGTTTACCGTTTGCTGTCACATTCATTTGATAATGCTGCCATCGGCTTTCAGTTGGAAGGTGATATTCTGTGTGCTTTTAACGATATTGATGGAGCAATCAAATTGTACGAAAAAGCTGCGCAAATCTACCAAGATCGAAATCAATACATGCAAGCTGTTGCTGTATACGATCATCTATTTACCTTGCAAGATAATCACATCTATATCGAAAAAATAATTGAACTCTATGCGCAATTAAAAGATCAAAAACGTATGTTTCGTTATGTGAAACATTTATGTCATTTGTTGCTGCGTAAACAAGCGGTACAAGAGATGCTTGCATTGCTCGATCGGTTTGATATGCAGATGGCGCAAAAAGCTTTGTTATTAGTGGATATTACTTTTGTTGCATTGCGTGACGATCTCATTGAGTCGCAAATAAAGCTGCAATTGGTTCAGCAGACGCTTAATCGATTAATGTATGATGCGCATGTATTACGTCAATTTCTGGCACAATTAAAAGTGGTGGATGAGCATGCCTATGCAATGGCTTGTGCTTATGTGCAAGGTGAATAAATTTATTCACCTTTTCGAATCAAGATAGGTTTGATATTTTTATCTTTAATATTCTTTTTTAATGAAAAGCCGCTTTGGCTTGTACTTGATAGTCCATTTTTCTTTCCTTTTTGAACGCCAAAAGTTGTACCATCATTACCAAGCCGTACAAATACCGGTTGATCGGGTTTGCGTTCTAAGAGATAAATTCTTTGTATTTCTGTTGGATCTTTACTGAATGCAATATAATAGTCATTGTTATTCTTCATGTGAGTGAAATAACGCTTTTGCGGTTCAACAATTTGTAAATTTTCGACTTTAATGGGTTGATGGTTTGCTAAGTATATATATACCGGATTTTTACTTTTGTTCCAGAATTCAAAGTTTGGGTCTTGTGTGCCATATAGTGAGGTTTCTGAATGCATTATGTTGTCTTTGTCTATATTATTCTTTAAAGAGAAACCAGAAACAGTAAATTCTTTTTTCATAGGGTCTTCTGATTGAGGTTTCACATTGAGGTCATTTTTTGTGCTTTCAATAGTTAAATAAGCATTTTTTAAAGGACTGCCTTTTGTAGAAATGGTGTATAAATGGAGTATCTGTTTTTTGCTTGGTGAAAGAGTTTCGCTAATTATCATATGAATCGAGCCATCATTTTTAACTTGTTTTTCGATAGTTTGGTGTGGACCAATTGGTTCAAGATTACGAGCCATGGTGTTTAGGCCATTGATTGAATCATTTGATAGCGCAAAATAGTATGTTTTTCCTGTTGGATTTTGTAGTTCAAAATTTGGTTTATCATCGGTTGCAATAGTTAATCTACTCAAAAAAAGTAGGAATAAGATCATTTTTTTCATATTTAGACACCTTTTTTACTTTAAGCGTATCTAATAAAAGCTTTTGAATGCAATGGTTTTTCTGATTAAAGTTCAATTTCAACTTTAATGTTTAAGGCTTTGATTGAGTCAATAGTGGATTGATCAAGGGCAATTTTCTGTTTTGTTACCAATTTAATCTGTTTATCATTTTCTTGATAACGTAATGCAAGAGGTATTTGGCCAGCGATTAAAAGTTCTTTACATTGCTCTAACTGTTGATCAGAAATATCATCAGGTATGTGTAGGTATGCTTGTTCGATACAGTTTGATTCGGCTAGCAATAGATCAATCGGTACAAAATGATTAGCTTTGATTTTGCAGATATGTGGCGAAGTTAAATCAAGTGAACCTTTTACCAAGAAAACATGATGATCATCAAGCCAATGCTCTACTTGTGCAAATGTTTTAGGAAATAGAATAACTTCACACACATTATTCATATCCTCAAGTTGCACAAATGCCATGCGATCACCTTTTTTTGTAGTGATTTCACGTTTGCTTTTGATGATACCATAACTTACACCAAACGCTTCTTTATCTAATGGGGTTTCCTGCGCTTTTTTGAGTAACGCTTCAAATGTTGGCACTTGTAGCCAACTGTATTGTTTTCGATAACTTTCCAGCGGATGTGCGCTCAAATAAAATCCAATAACCTCTTTTTCTTTTTCCAGCTTTTCTTTATCGGACCATTTGGTACACGGAGCAAATGCGTATAATTCATCTTGGCCGTCCTCTTTTTTGCCTAAAGAAAAAAGATCCATTTGGCCGGTTAGCTCAGCTTTTTTTTTGGCTGCGGCCTGATCGATAATTGTTTGAAGTTCGTTTGTTTTTTGTTCACGAGATCCTGGAAGTTTGTCTAGTGCTCCTGCCCAAATAAGATGTTCAATGACTCGTTTGTTTGATGTGCGTAGATCAATACGCTTGCAAAAATCAAAAATATCGGCAAATGTTTTTTTAGCTCTTACTTGCAAAATATTTTCAAGCGATGCAAGCCCAACACTTTTTATACCTTGTAACCCGAACAGTAATTTATTCTCTACGACACTAAATTTAATTTCTGAGCGATTTATATCCGGTGGCAAGATATCCAGCCCCATATCTTTTGCTTCTTGCAAATAAAAGGACATTTTGTCTGCGTTAGACGATTCAAGTGAAATTAAGCATGCCATGAACTCTGCGGGATAGTTTGCTTTGAGATAGGCTGTTTGGTAGGCGATAAAAGCATATGCTGCGGAGTGAGATTTATTAAAACCATATCCGGCAAAATATGCCATTAAATCAAATAGTTCTCCGGCTTTCTTTTTATCAAACTTTAGACTTTCGGCTCGTTCAATAAACAGTTCACGTTGTTCCGCCATAACATCAACTTTTTTCTTACCCATTGCACGTCGTAGAATATCAGATTCACCAAGAGAATAACCGGCAATGGTAGATGCAATCTTCATAACTTGTTCTTGATATACAATAACACCGTATGTTTCTTCAAGTATCGGTTTAAGTTCCGGGAACAAATAGGTTATCTTTTGTGTGCCATGTTTACGTTCAATGAAATCATTTACCATGCCTGAACCGAGCGGGCCCGGGCGATATAATGCGTTTACCGCAATAATATCTTCAAATGCAGATGGCTTTAATTTACGCAGTACTTCTTTTAATCCCTCAGATTCTAACTGAAATACGCCTGATGTTTTACCTGCACAAATAAGTTCAAAAGTTTTTTCATCATCAAGCGGTAGATGATTTATGTCGATGGCAACATGGTGATTTTGCTTAATAAGTTTTAATGCACGATCGATAAGCGTTAAGTTTTTTAATCCTAAAAAATCGATCTTTAAAAAACCTAAGCTTTCAAGTTCTGTCATTGCATATTGTGTAACTAAATCGGTTGATTTTGACGGAACAAAAAGCGGTAATACTTCATCTATTGGCTCAGGAGAAATCACAATGCCGGCAGCATGTTTTGATGCATGACGCGTTAAGCCTTCAAGACGAAATGCAATATCAAACAGATGTTTTACCTTTGGATTGCTTTCCATCAAATCTTTTAAGCGTGGTTCCTGTTCAAGCGCCTCTTTGAGTGTGATTTTTAATTGATCAGGAATGAGGCTGGTAATAGCATTTGAATCTTCAAATGAAAATCCGTGTGTGCGAGCAACATCTTTGAGTGCACCTTTGGCAGCCATGGTACCAAAAGTAATGATTTGGCATACTTTATCATGACCGTAATGGTCGCGAACGTATTGAATGACATCTTCACGTCCTTCAATACAGAAATCGATGTCGATATCAGGCATGCTCACACGTTCAGGATTTAAAAAACGCTCAAAAAGTAAATTGTATTTGAGTGGATCAACATTAGTAATTTCTAATGTCCATGCAACAAGTGATCCTGCAGCTGAACCGCGTCCGGGTCCGACCGGAATACCATTGCGATGTGCCCATTTAATAAAATCACTTACGACTAAAAAGTATCCGACAAAACCCATCGAGATAATCAAATCCATTTCAAGGTCAAGTCGTGCTTGATATTCGTCTCTTTTTTCTTCAACAATAAGTTTTTTTTTAATTAATGTTTCGAGCCCTTGTTGGCATTCGGCTTTGAAGAATGTTTCAGGAGTATGCTTTTCGGGGATATTAAATTTCGGAAAAAAAAGTTTGCCGGTTTCAAAGTCAAATTCACACATATCGGCGATTTTTCCGGTATTCCAAATTGCATCCTCGTGATCTTTGAACTGATCGATCATTTGGTCAGGGGTGCGCATATAGGTACGGCAGTCACCGAATGAGTATCGCCCGGGATCATCAAATTTTGCATGAGTTCCGATACACAGTAACGTTTCATGAGCTTCGCGGTCATTAAGAGTTGGGTAATGACAATCACCGGTTGCGATCAAATTGACGTTTTTCTTTTTACTCCACTCGTATAGTTTTTGATTAAGCTCTGTTTGCTCCGGTTGATCATCCGGTTGCACTTCCATATAAAAACGTTCACGGCCAAAAACATCAAGAAACCAATCTACGCGCTCATCAGCCAGTTTTTCTTGGCCTTGCATGAGCAATTTAGGTATATGTCCACCCAAGCATGCTGTACTGGTGATTAAACCTTCTGAATGTTTTTGTAGCATGTGGTAATCAATGCGGGGCTTGAAATAAAAACCTTGTTGGTATGAAAATGAAATCAGTTTACACAGATTTTTATAGCCGACTGCATTTTGTACTAACAAGATCAAATGATAATATTTGTTGTTAGCGGATTTGATTGCAGCATCTTCGGTTAAGTATGCTTCAATGCCTAATACCGGTTTAATATTCTCTTTTTTACATTTTTGAAAAAATTTTACGGCACCAAAAATATTACCGTGATCAGTAATGGCTAATGATTTTAAATCATGTTCTTTACCAAATGAGACTAAACGATCAAGTGATATTGCACCATCAAGTAATGAAAATTCAGTATGACAGTGTAAATGGGTAAAATGTTTGGACATTAAAGCGGTTCCTTAGGTATTACCAACGCTGTGCGTGAGCAGTTATATGCTTAGTGTAAGGATTTTTTTGCAAAAAGTAGAGAATAAAAATAAAAAAAAAGTGCTACAAATAATTATACAACATTTTGCGTTTGCTCGCGCGCTTTTTCTAGTTCAACTTTAATGTCGATTGCAAGAGACCCCATTTTTGCATCAGATGCTTTTGCCGCAATAGTATTAATTTCGCGCGTAAGCTCTTGTAGTGTGAAATCAATACGTTTTCCTTTTTCGATATTTACAGATGCAAGCAGATCATGCAAACGATTTAAATGGCTTTTGAAACGTACGATTTCTTCATGGATATCTATTTTATCAAGCATGTAATATAGTGCCGCTTTACGCGTTTCGACAACTTTGTCATCTTCAGTTGTATATGTTTGAATCTCTTTTAAAATCTGTTCTTTGCGTGCTTTCATAAATGCTGCATGATGATGTTCGATTGCATCAATATTTTTTTGTGCAATATCAAGTCGTTCTGTAAGGTCTGTGCACATTGCGCTGCCTTCACGTTCCTCTTCGGCTATTAACAACGTGACGGTTTCTTGGACTAAGTTAATGAGTTGTGTTTTGATTTCTTCATCAATAAGTTTTTCTTGTGTTGAAAATACATAAGGGAGTTGAATCAGGTCTGAGATGGTGAAAGTGCCGGCAACACCGGTTTCTTTTTGAATTTCGCTCACAGATTGCAAGTAGCTTTTTACTATAGGCAATGAAGTGGTCACGTTACCTTTTAAAATAGATTGGTCACTCAAGTTGATAGAGGTGAAAAGATGCCCACGATACAACTGTTTTTTGAGTATTTTTGTGATATCGGTTTCTAAATGATGTAATGCATAAGGAAGTTTGCATGTGTTTTCAAAAAAACGTGAATTAACTGATTTTATACTGACAGTTGCATGAAATTTTGTTTCTTTGAAATGTAAAGTTGCGGTTTTTGAGGCAAATCCGGTCATACTGCGCATGGTTAATAATCCGTTCTTAAGCTAAATTGGTATATACATTTTGAACATCGTCATGATCATCTAATATTTCGAGTAATGCAAGAGCTTTTTCTGACTCTGCATCATCTAATGATATGTTGTTTTTTGCGACATAATCAAGTTCAGCATGTTCTACGATGATACCGGTATCTTGTAATGCTTTTTTGATCGGCTCTAAGGCTTTAATGTCACAGTATACAGTAAAAAGATCATCATCTGTTTTTATATCAGATATGTCATAATCTAACAAGAGTTCGAGCAGATCATCTTCAGTTTTGTTGGGTGCTTTGAATGTGAGTGCACCTTTTTTTTCGAACATCCAACCTACTGATCCTGATTCTCCTAAGTTGCCACCTTTTTTTGAAAATTGGTGACGCATATCAGAAACGGTTCGGTTTTTGTTGTCTGTTAATGTATCGACCAATATCGCAATGCCGCCCGGTCCATAACCTTCATACATAACTGATTCATAAGAAAGGCCCGGCAGTTCTCCGGTTCCTTTTTTAATTGCACGTATAACATTCTCATTTGGCATATTAATCTGTTTTGCTTTATCCATCAATGTGCGTAATCTTGGGTTGCCATCAGGATCTCCGCCACCATCACGAGCAACAACAGTAATCTCTTTAATTAATCGGGTAAAAGATTTACCTCGTTTGGCATCTAAGGCAGCTTTTTTATGTTTTATAGTTTTCCACTTGGAATGACCGGCCATAGTATGTTCCTAGTTTTTTATGTTCATATGTCATATTTTGATTTTATATGATTATTATACTTAAACATTGATTTTTGTCGACTTGAAAAACAGGGTGAAATTATGGTTGTGTTGATCGGTCAGAATCAAAAGCATTTTCTTTATAAAGCTGAGATATTATTTGACAAATTGAATATTTATGCTACTTTTATGAGATGATGGATTTCAATTTAAATACCTGTTTTGGAGGTTTATATTATGAAAACAATATTTGCTTTATCTGTTTTAATGCTTGCTTTACCTATGATGGCAATGCATGAAAATGATGCTCAAAGAGCTCCTGAGCCTTTGATGATGACTGAGACGGTGAGAAATGCTGTTACGGCTGTTCGTCATGGTAAATGTGGCGCTGCATGTTGTTTTATGTGTTGTGTCGGTCCTTGTTGTGCTTGTCCATGCGATACAGGGATTGCTTTATACGAAACGTCAAAACCATTAATTAAAAACGTTGCTTATATTGCAGATCAATTGGGAATGGTAACAAAAAAGAAACAATAGCTCTTGCATAGTTTACAATAACTTGTCATGCTCATTCATGAATTTTTAAAGATGAAAGGGCGCCCAGATGAAAATCAATAAATTAATAGTGGTATTATTATGCTCAATGAGCTTAATGATTCAGGCTGTCGAACCATTGAATGTTGAACCTTCTGATCAATTTAATCAAGCTGTAGATGATTTTGATGATGCAGGGCCGGATTGTTGTGGAGCATTAGCTGCTGTAGGTTTGCTCTGTTGTTTCGGAGCATTTAAAGTTGTAGAAAAAGCGTGTGAACAGGGTGCTAAATGGTCTAGTGAAATTAATACCATTTTGTCGAAAGAAGATTAAGCCAGGAAATATTCCTGGCTTTTTTATATCAGTGGGTGCGTTTTTTTGAAGGTGTAATTATAAAATAACTTTGTCATTAGAGCATGCAAATTGAATTGCATGGAAATTAACAATCGTTGGATCATCTAAGACGAAATCATTAAGGACACGCGAATTGAATTGCATGAAAATCAACAATCGTTGGCTCTCCTGCAACAAAACCATTAATCGATAATGTAACTGTGTTATTAGTTCGGTCAATAATTTGTACAGTGCGTGGTGCATTTGTATCTTGTGCTGTTGCTGTGACTACAGGAAGAACTAATGTGTCAAAAGTAATTACAACTGTACCTGTGGTTGCATCTGCAACATAAGTAAATCCGGGTCCTGATCCTGGAATAGAACCCATTCCGGGCATTTGAATGCTTCCAACTACAATTTTTCCTTTACAATCATCTGGTACTGTCAGTTGTGCGCATGCGCAACATAATTGTGCAAAACTTTGTGCTTGTACTAGTAATGGTGTTTCTGGACGAATTGCACGATTACGTTTTAATGTGTAAACATTTTTAGCTTCTGGATCTCGTTCGCGTGCTTCCAGTCCTGTCAAACTAATGAATGCCAAGGGCAGCATCATCATTTTGTATGTGTTCATTCTGACTCCTTTTATATTAAATAAAACAGTTTAGTTAATACGATACAATAGAGTGTATTCCATTGCAATGGTTCGATATATTTTTGCAGCGTAAAAATATATCGAACTATAATAATGTCCCTTGCCCCATGAATTTTTGTTTTAAAAAAGGTAGTTTGGTATGAGGAATTTGTCTTCCACGTGGCGTTTTTTCAATGTATCCTTTACGCATTAAAAATGGTTCGTATACCAGTTCAATGGTATCTTTATCTTCGCCAACCATTGATGCAATAGTTTCCAGTCCAACCGGGCCACCGTTAAAATTGGTTACTATATTTTTAAGGATCATGTGGTCGACTTTGGTTAAACCTTCTTCGTCAATGCCGAGGAATTTTAGTGCTTTTTGTACCAATTCCGGATGTGCTACATTTGCATTAGTAACTTGTGCAACATCACGGACGCGACGTAATATTTTTTTTGCAACACGTGGTGTACCACGTGCACATTTGCCAATTATCAATGCGGATTCGCTTTCAATTGCGCAGTCAAGGAATTGTGCATTTTGAAGTACAATTTCTTTTAACTCTTCGTCGGTATAAAAATCAAGTCGTTCACTGATGCCAAATCGACTGCGCAGTGGAGCTGAAATGGCACCACTTTTTGTGGTTGCGCCAATCAGAGTAAATGGATGAATGGGAAGATTGATCGATTTTGCACCGGCACCTTGGCCCACAATAACATCAACGCGAAAATGTTCCATTGCACTATAAAGGACCTCTTCGACTGCAATTGGCATACGATGAATTTCATCAATAAATAAAATGTCTCGCGGATCTAAACTTGATAAAATAGCAACCAAGTCACCGGTGCGTTCCATCATCGGGCCACTGCAAATTTTAATATGCACGCCCATTACTTCAGCCATAATTTGTGAAAGAGTTGTTTTCCCCAAACCTGGAGGACCGAATAAGAGCAGATGGTCTAGCGCTTCGTTGCGCATTTTAGCCGCTTGCGTATAAATTGCTAACTTTTTTTTCAGTTCTTCTTGCCCTAAATACTCATCAAATGTTTTTGGGTTAAAATCATACTGTGTTTCTTCAGGCGTTTCTTGCAAACTAAGGATGTTTATTTCTTGTATTTCTTCCATTATTGCTCTTTTTTACTTTGATCTGATCTTGCTTTTGTAAACATTTTTTATTTTTCCGGAGCTTTTTTAATGATGTATGAGTTATTGTTCATAAGTATATAAGATGTTTGTTTGTTTTGGCAATTATGCTTAATCTAATGTTAAGTCGATCCAAGAAAAGCTTAATAAAAAGAGTAATTTTGGTTGTTGATTCATAATGTAATATTCGATATTTTGTAGCGTCGAATTGATGCTACAAACACCTTATTTGGCTTATAAGAATGCTTAATTAACTGTTTTGTTGATTTTTTTTCAAAACAATATATAATTAATTACAGGTGTGAAATATTTTCAATTTATTCAAAATGGAAATTTCAATGAAAAAAATAGTTATTGTTAGCTTAATCAGTTTATCAGCTTTTGCAGCAGAT
>JBBDMI010000002.1:0-7264 GCA_040878395.1 Candidatus Dependentiae bacterium
TTTACAGGATACTGGCTTTGATTTAAATTATGCACTTCAATATTGAATGTGCGTTTTAAAAAGAGTTTCTTCTAAAATAAGTTATTAAATCTGTGAGTGCGTAAGATGAGTTCATAATGTTTTCATAATATAAGACTGTTATGCGACACGCAACGACAGAGTAAAAATAGAAATAAGACTTTCCTTATAAGCACTAAACCGTTTTCCATTGGCGAATGATAACCTGTTTACACTTTTCATCATCTATATCATTTAACTCAATAATAACCTGTAATGCATGTGCAACCAATTCTCGAGCCAATGTTGCCTCAATACAGATTGTGTTATCTTCAGCTTTTTTAAATATACAGGTTGCATTGCCCTCTTTACTTTCATCAATGTTCCATAAAAAATCGTCGATCGCATATGGCTCTTTTTCAATAGATGCAACAATATGGCTCCAATTTTTCTTAGCTAACTGTATTGCGTATAGCATAAGTGCATGGGTTGCATAACTATGTTTAACCTGTTGCTCCCTTTCAATTACCGTTAACAACACTAATGATGAACGTCTATGTGTATGCAACAGCAATAGACTCAGTGCTGCTAATGTACATATGACCAACACAATTGACGATCCGCTACAGGCTTTTATGTTCATATAACTCTTCCATTATGCAAGCTGATAATCTTCTTATAGGTTTTCATATCTTTTTTTTGATTATAATTGATTTCAATGCCGACAAGTGAAGTATCGCTATTTTTACTTGTGATTGAACTGAAAACAATAGAATTAATCTGCGTTGCAACTAAGCTTTTATTTGATTGTCTCCATCGCTCTTCTTTTTTATCATAATTACGTATTATGCGAAACAAACTATTATTTTCATATTTCCAGCATATTTTTTTATATTTTTCGTTAATATCAACTTGATGATGGTATATGTTTATATCTTGAGCATCAACAGACTGCGCATCACGGGCCAAAACATCAAACGCTATTGGCAACGTCAAAAAATGATTAAATGAACGATTAATCGTATGTAATTTTTTGTTCCAATCTGTAACCAAAGAAAATGTAATCGTTGTGATAAGTATGCACAAAAAAAATTGCATCATCCATGATATAAGTATAAAACCGTGCATCACCCTTCCTTTATGCCCCCGAATAAGCAGATTTTTTTATTTTCTCCTTTGCATTTCCATGCAACCTCTACCAATTGTTGATACATTTTTGGTCTGCTAGGCAATGCATGGGATTGCTGTATAGGCATTTCTTTAATCTCAACGGTATACCCATCACCTATTTCTATTGTTGATGATTTCCCTGTCCATATGAGTTCTATTTGGTTTTGTGCTTTATGCAAAGCTTGCATGCGCATTTTTGCTTGGTGATATTGATTCATCGAAGAAAAAAATGATTGTGCCAATAAAAGAACTACAAAACTTAAAAGAGAAAATGAAATGATAAATTCAATTAATAAAAAACCATTGGTTTGATTCTGTTTACACTTATTTTTAATATGCATCATACATTAAAATACCGTTTAAAAACCTGCTGTTCTTTTGTATATTATTAAAATGGTATACACTAAAGTAACGTGCTATATAAAATTAAATAAAGCAAGAATTTTTCAGGAGTCTTATATTATGAATTTCAAACATCTCTTTTCTACCTCTTTGTTCATTTTAATACTGTTTTGTAATCCTCTCTATTCCGGAGCTGCGCCCATTCCCGGATTCGATCCAAACATGAGTGAAGAAGAACTTCTCAATCAACTTATGGAAGAAATTAACAGTGCATTGCCGGAAGATCAACGTGATACCTTTTGGCAAGAAGTTGCAAAAGAGACTGAACGATTGGAAGAAGCAACAGCCAACATGAGTGATGAAGAAAAAGAAAAATACCTTATGGATCTGATCACTGCCGAACCAGGCAAAGCTGAAGAACTTGAACCGGAAATTCCCGAAGAAAAACCAATAGAAAAAAAAGAAGAAATTAAGCCGGCACCTAGATCAGCCAAAGAAACAAAAGAAATCTCCGAAATACTTCAAAGTATTGTCAGATCAATTGAAAAATTCTTAGATAAAGCTGCAGCCTTTCCTAACTTTGATGGCAAAGTTGAACGTTGGGCGAAACAAAGACGTTTAAATGATTGGCAAGAAGGTCAAAAGTGGGCAACATTTAAAGATGCATTAAACAAATTCATTACCCTATTGAGTAGATTTAAAGAAAAAGATCCAAAGATAGGCATGAAGCATATTGATGCTTTACTCAAAAATGAGCCTTTAATTCAAAGCTTAAAACAACTTGAAGCAAAACTTACACGTGAAGTTCCTTTGATCGAAGTTAATGCATTTGCTATTGCAAGCATGAGTAAACAAACAAAAAATGCAATTGCTCATGTTATCAATGCTTTAACTGAAGCATTGTATCGCTTAAATCTTCCTGATGAATTGCAAAAAATAATTGCTGAATTTGATGTTACGGCAAAACAGTTACGTGAACAGGAAGAAAAAGCTGCCAAAAGCGCATTGACTCAATCAAAAGCATTTCAACCAAGCCGTCCAACACGTGTTGCGGGAAAAGCAGAGCGTAAAAATGGCCTTTCTTTACCGAGTTTAGATGATTTAGGTATTCCCGGATATTCACCTCGTTCAGGCAGTGCATCCGGAACATCCGGCGAATCAGAAACTGCACCCGGTGCAAAAAAATCTCCTTCAGGAAAAATGAGTGGTGGTGATAAAACCGGTGCGGCAAAAAAAGATGACAAAAAAGACGGCAAAAAAGGAACCGACGATAAAAAAGGCAAAGATATTGGTCCTGATAAAAATGCAAAAGATACTGGTGCAATCAAAAGTCCTGATATAAAAAAACATATTGATAGCTTTGAAAAAGATTTAAAAGAGGCGAGTGACACTATGCTTTCAACTGATGAATTATCATCAAAAGAAAAATTAGAAAGTTTTGTGGCATCGACAGCACCGGCAGCTTGAGATAGTTAATGGGAAAATAAAAAAGGAGAAGTCAGTGATGAGTTTAAGAACTGTACAATACACATACATTGTTTTACTATGTATGTTTTTACTATCTGTTGGAACCAGTTATAGCGGTGATAATGAACAACCGGATGCCGAGTCAACAAATATTGAGCAAGAATTACAAAAGTTATGTGATGTCCCTTCAAGGCGGGAAGATTACTTTACTCAATTGATTAAGCGAGAGCCAGATATACAAAACCTTCCGGACGGAGAAGATAAAGAACGATATCTTACTGAATTGGATCAAGCAAAAAATGTTTTACCCGACGCACAAAAAAGAAAATTATACGGCATTTTAGGTCATCAAGTGTATACTGATTTATATACAAGAAATAACCTTGTTCCAAATATTGATCTTATTCAATATTTTCAAGACCTTTCAACAACCGATAATCTGGAACCCTTGCGTAAAGCAGTCGAACTTTATGGAATACTTGTTGAAGAAGTGCCAATAGAAAATGCATTGAATCGTTTGACACCATCGAGAAACCGCAATGAACAAGAAGAAAAAAAATATAAAAAATTAAATGAACATCAAAAAAAAGTTTTTCGGGCATTAGGGCCTATATTATACAAAAAAATAACAAAAAATGAACTGAATAAATTAACTACATTTGCACAAACACACGATGAAGCTGAAATTTTAAAAAACATGCTTAATGAAACTTTATGCAAATTTGAGCAAACTGAAAAACAAAAAAATGAAACAGGAAAAACAAAAACACCTGGACAACAAGAAATATCAGCTCCTCAACAAAGACCTACACCAACTGTTGTGAAAGGCAAAGCACCTGAGAATATAGACAAGGCTAATGCAAAATTAAGTAGTGCATTGCGGAGTCTCCAAAATGCAAAACGTTGGCTTAAAGGAATTGACCGACAAGAACGCACAAATATTAAAAAACGTGTTGAGAACATATTAAAAGAAAACGCAACCGGCATACAACAAATGGCTAATCGTATTAAGCAACTTAAACATATTCCTTCCAATTTAAAAAATTTTGAACAAACTGTTCAGAAAATTAATGCCGAGTTCAAAAGTATATAAGCGATACTTAATCTTAAAGGGTAGTGAGAACTACCCTTTTTTTAATGTAACATTACAAATTTTACTGAGTAGTTTTTTTGTGAAGACTTAAATTTCAACCTAAAGGATACTTTTTAAAATTTATCCATTCTTTACAACAAAAAACATTTTCTTCATTTTGTCATCAAGTATGTTCAAACAATTCTTAAATAGAATATGTGATAATAATCCAGACACAAAAAAACAAAGCAATTTGCCTATTTTGTCATTCCTGAAGGGAATCCAGCGGAAATCGGTGTGGTCTAGAAGAATACTTGGCCAAAAAAGTTTGTTCGTTTGGAGAATGATTGGTTTTTAATATTTTTGAATTTTACTTTACAATACTCTTTAGATAATGCATATCATTAGCCAAGACTTTATTAGCATTAGGCCGGTCACCGCTGGATTCCCTTCGCCTGTCCGCCATAGCCTTGGCGTCGGCTGGAAGGAATGACAAAATGGGCAAATTGTTTTATTTTCTGTCATTCCCAGCCGTCGCTAACCGTACTTCGCATAAAACTTCGCAGGTCTGTCCTCTGACTTGTGCGCAGAAGCTTCAGCGAAGGAGTAAGTTTCCAGCTTCAACGCACACGGCACGATGAGATCTATGTTATAGCACTTAATATCAAGTTATTATTGTTTTGTGCATACGCTTGTGGACATAGACTGCGTCGTAGACTGCGTCCATGCCGAGCGCATAAAAAAAAGGGCCTAGAAAATTCTAGGCCCTTTTTTTATTTTAAATTCCGTTTCATTATGGAATCATATTTATATTATCCCAAGGAGTTGGTGAAGATATAAACGGTACAGATTGTTGTAATGTCACTGTAGTGATACCACTTAATCCTTGGCAATAGTTACGCGCAAGACTTGGGTTTTGTGCATAGTTTCCAAGAATTGAGTTTGGACCATTTGCAGATTCTTCTAAGAAGTTAATGTTTCCGTTTCTCACTAAAGTATTATCATGAATATAACAATTTTGTGTGCCCGGAGTTGAACCATCAAGATGAATACCATTGGCCGTATTTCCAAGACTGTTACATTCAACAATCTCACAATCAATACAATTCGTTAACGAAATACCATCTTCAGTATTTGACATTGTTGCACATCTTATAACTTTAGATGTTGTAGTTGTCGCATAAGCAATACCATTGGTGCCGTTTTCCATAGCTACAGATTCTTCAATTATAATGTTATCACCTGTTGTTGATAAGAAACCATTAACTGTGTTGTTTGAAGCTGCACAATTGTTTATCAATGTTCTTGATGCTGTTGTTAATGACAATCCTGATCCGGTATTTCCTTCCAGACAACTATTAAATAATTTCAAGTCAGTTGGACTGGTGAAGTTCATACCACTTGCTCCGTTATCATAAACATCTACACCATCAATTATCACATTTGAAGTTGCAGCAGTTGCCAAAATACCGTCAGATGTCATATCGCTAATTGTGCCATCAAAGATGAAGACATTTGAAACACCTGAAGACAACTCTATTCCATTTACGCCTGCAGCTCCACCGGATACGGTTCTTTCATTCATATCTAATGAAACATTTGATACTGAAATTGTAATTGCTGCTCCAACACCATCATGATCAACGTTTTCAGCCAAACAGTATCTACCTGGTTCGGAGATCACTTTTGGAATATCTGATTGTAAAATTGGCGTACCACATTCAGTCATGGCAATAAGGTCAATCTTACTTTCAACAGTGCCGCGAACAAATAGGTCAAGTGCACATAATTTACTTTCAACATCATCTATTACACTGCCATCAAAGTCTGCATTTTCAATCAACGATTGAATGATATCAACTTTACTGTCGATCACACAAACTTTTGATTCGATAGTGTCTGCAGTCATTTGAACTTGTTCAACTTCTACATCAATGACATCAACTTTACTGTCAATTGTTTCATCAAGATTAATGATCACATCCAACTTGCTATCTTCAGTGCCACGGATAAACAGATCGAGTGCACAGAGTTTAGATTCAACAATATCAACTACACTGCCATCAAAGTCAATATTATTTATTTTAGAATCTATTGCACATACTTTTGATTCAATAGTGTTTGCAGTCAACTGAACTTGCTCAACTTCAGCATCAATCACATCAACTTTAGAATCGATAGTGATATTTTGATCAATGATCAGATCTAACTTGCTATCTTCAGTGCCACGGATAAACAGATCGAGTGCACAGAGTTTTGATTCAACAATATCAACTACACTGCCATCAAAGTCAATATTATTTATTTTAGAATCTATTGCACATACTTTTGATTCAATAGTGTTTGCAGTCAACTGAACTTGCTCAATTTCATTGTCAACCACATCAACTTTACTGTCGATAGTGATATTTTGATCAATGATCAGATCCAACTTGCTATCTTCGGTGCCACGGATAAACAGATCGAGTGCACAGAGTTTAGATTCAACTGAATCGATCACACTACCGTCAAGATCAATATTATCTAATGTTGAAATGATAACATCTAACTTACTATCTTCGGTGCCACGAATAAACATATCCAATGCGCACAGTTTACTATCAACTTGGTCAATCACACTGCCATCGAAATCTATGCTATTTAATGTTGATTGAATTGCATCAACTTTAGAATCTATGGTGCACACTTTGCTTAATGTATTTTCATCAAGATCGATGATCACATCCAGTTTGCTATCTTCTGTGCCACGAATAAACATATCCAATGCGCACAGTTTACTATCAACTGAATCGATCACACTACCGTCAAGATCAATATTATCTAATGTTGAAATGATAACATCTAACTTACTATCTTCGGTGCCACGAATAAACATATCCAATGCGCACAGTTTACTATCAACTTGGTCAATCACACTGCCATCGAAATCTATGCTATTTAATGTTGATTGAATTGCATCAACTTTTGAATCTATAGTGCATACTTTGCTTAATGTATTTTCATCAAGATCTATGATCACATCCAGTTTGCTATCTTCTGTGCTGCGAATGAACATATCCAATGCGCACAGTTTACTGTCAACTTGGTCGATCACACTGCCATCAAAATCTATGCTATTTAATGTTGATTGAATTGCATCAACTTTTGAATCTATGGTGCACACTTTGCTTAATGTATTTTCATCAAGATCTATGATCACATCCAGTTTGCTATCTT
>JBBDMI010000002.1:7364-9036 GCA_040878395.1 Candidatus Dependentiae bacterium
ACATATCCAATGCGCACAGTTTACTGTCAACTTGGTCGATCACACTGCCATCAAAGTCAATACTATTTAATGTCGATTGAATTGCATCAACTTTAGAATCTATGGTACACACTTTACTCAATGTATTTTCATCAAGGTCAATGATCACACCAAGCTTACTATCAACCTGATCAATCACACTGCCATCAAAATCTATTGAACTTATTTTTGAATCAATCTCACATACTTTTGATAAAATAGTCTTTGATGTTACCTGAATTTCTTCAACTTCAGATGTCAGTTCATCAATTTTACTATCAATAACAACAACTGATGATTCCACAGTAAATTGACTCGCTTCAATTTTTGACTCAATAATCTCATTTTGAGAATTAATTCGATCTATTAATGATCCTATAGTACTAACTTTTTCTTCTGTTTCAGCAGCAATGTCCCACAAGCGTACTCCCGGCTGAACTTGAAATGCTGATTCTATATTAAAACTCAACACTAACAACAGTAATATACTATTATAAATTAAGAGACGAGACCTCTTACTACTCATACGTAACCCTTTTTTTTTATTTTACTCTTACCTTACTAAAGTAACCTTTAAATTTATATATAGTAACCTTTAACAAAAATATGCAAGCAAAAATAATAAAAAGGAAGCACCTTTTGGATTATATAATCCAAAAGGTGCTTCCTTTAGTTGCTTTTATTTAAGGTTTAAGCGATATAAAAGTAGCTATCGCAATACCACTAGGAGTACTTCCTACCGATATAGTAGCGAGTGTCGTATTGTTCGACAGATTAATCGGCGTTACATTAGCGTCAATTCTATTTGTTACATAAGCAAAAGCTCCATCAGGTCTTATCGCAATACCTACAGGATTAGTTCCTACCGATATAGTAGCGAGTGTCGTATTGTCCGACAGATCAATCGGTGTTACATTATTATCATCGCCATTTGTTACATAAGCAAAAGCTCCATCAGGTGTTATTGCAATACCTTGAGGAGAATTTCCTACCGCTATAGGAGTACCGAGTGTATTGTCCGACAGATTAATTGGCCTTACTGTATCGTCACCGCTATTTGTTACATAAGCAAAGGCTCCGTCAGGTGTTATCGCAATACCTCCAGGAGAATTTCCTACCGATGTTATAGTAACGTCTGGCATATTGGTCGAAAGATCAATCCGTGTTACATTATTGCTACCGCTATTTGTTACATAAGCAAATTTCCCATCAGGTCTTATCGCAATATCTTGAGGAATACTTCCTACAGCTATAGTAGTGCCTGGTGTATCGGTCGCAAGGGTAATCGGTGTTACATTACCATCACCGAAATTTACTACATAAGCAAATTTCCCATCAGGTGTTATCGCAATACCTACAGGAGAAGATCCTACCGATATAGTAGCGCCTGCCGTATTAGTCGCAAGGTCAATCGGCGTTACATTATTACCACCATTGTTAGTTACATAAGCAAAAGCATTATCAGGTGTTATCGCAATACGTATAGGTTCAGTTCCTACCGGTATATCAGTGCCTGGCATATTGTTCGAAAGATCAATCGGTGTTACATCATTATCCAAAGAGGAGTTGGCCACATAAGCAAAATATTCTATATCTATAAGTGCTTCAAGGTAAAACGTTAAGAGGTCCACTTTAGCGTCGACAGTATTTACTG